>CAYVLO010000040.1:0-13404 GCA_964452125.1 uncultured Anaerolineaceae bacterium
TTGATGGCGCACTCGACCTGGCGGGCGCCGTTCAGCACGGCCTCCATGGAATTGGCCGTCGCCATCCCCAGATCGTTGTGGCAATGCACCGAGATGACGGCTTGGTCGATATTGGGCACATTTTCACGAATGCCCCGAATCAACGCGCCCCACTCGGACGGCACATAGAAACCGATGGCATCGGCAATGTTCACCGTCGTCGCTCCAGCCTCGATGACGGCCTCCAGTACGCGATAAAGATAGTCCCGGTCGGCGCGGCAGGCGTCGGCTGCATAGTACTGGACGTCGTCCACAAAGCGGCGAGCATAGCGCACCGCCGACACCCCCATCTCCAGGGCAGCGTCCTGCGTGGTTTTGAGCTTTCCCACCACATACGAGTCGGAAACACCCAGGCCAATCTGGATGCGCGGTCGGGCAGCCCCGCGGAGGGCCGCCAGGGCCACGTCGATATCCTCTTCGCGCGCGCGGGCCAGCGCGCACACCACACTGTTACGCACCGCACCCGCCAGGGCGCGCACAGCCTCAAATTCCCGTGGTGAGGAAATGGGGAATCCGGCCTGGACGCCGCCCAACCCCATCTGATCCAGCAGCCCTGCAATCTCTAGCTTTTCCTCGAGGTTGAGAGCCACACCGGGCGACTGTCCACCTCCGTAGAGCGTCGCATCGAATATCTGAACCCGTTCCATCAAGCTCCTCCTTCCCGCTGACACCCACCAGACTGGCGCGTTCCAAACGCGCGCCCGCAATGCTCTGTGCCCTATCGCATTGTAGGTCCATTGAGGCGAAATGTCAAAGACGCGGCGCCGAGCATTCCGCTGGGCAAGCCTGCGACCTCCTGCCCCTACGCCCGGCGCCTCCGGCGTCAACCCACGGGCGTCAGCCAGCCGTGGCGGTCGGGCACGCGCCCCTCCACGATGTCAAAAAAGGCCTCCATCAATCGGGTGGTGATCGGTCCCCGCTTGCCCGCGCCCACCACCACGCCATCCACCGACCGGATGGGTGTGATCTCGGCCGCGGTGCCGCAGAAAAAGACTTCGTCGGCCACGTACAACAACTCACGGGGGATCACTTCTTCGCGCACCTCCAGGCCCAGCTCGGCAGCCAGGGTGAACACACAGCGCCGCGTGATGCCATCCAGGATGGATGCCGCCAGCGGCGGCGTCAGGAGCTGTCCGCGACGCACGACAAAGATGTTCTCGCCGCTCCCCTCACTCACGTGACCCGACGTATCCAACGCAATCCCTTCGGTATAGCCGTGATTCACGGCTTCCATGACGATAAACTGCGAGTTGATGTACGGCCCGCCCAACTTGGCCCCCGCCGGGGTGGTATTGGGCGCCATCCGATGCCACGAACTCACCCCCACGTCCACTCCCTTTTCCAACGCTTCGGGCCCCAAGTACTTGCCCATCTCCAACGTGATGATGCTGGTGTGCACCGGACAGGGGCGGGGATCGACGGCAATGCTTCCCCAACCCCGAAAGACGATGGGCCGAATGTAACAGGATCGGTACCCGTTGGCCCGGATCGTGTCGATAATCGCCCGGCGGATCTCGTCACGCGAAAAGGGGATCTCCATCCGAACCACTTTGCAGGAATTCCACATTCGGTCCAGATGCTCCTCCAGGCAAAAGACCGCCGGTCCCTCGGGGAGGTCATAAGCCCGGATCCCCTCAAAGACGCTCGAACCATAGTGCAGGGCGTGTGAAGCCACGTGCACCGTGGCCTGATCCCACGGCACCAATTTCCCGTCGAACCACACCTGATCTGGATGTTGCATGGCCATACTATCGTTCCTCCCGTGTACAATGTTGTTTATAAGATAGAGATCGGGAGCACAGGCCGGGCCCTGCTGGTCGTATGCGGTCCCCGGTCTCGCTGAAAACTATCCCGTCAATGCCTGAATCACGAGTTGACCCATCTGCTGGGTGGTGATGGACGCCCCCTCCGGCGCCGCCAGGTCGGGCGTTCGGTGCCCCGCGCTCAGCACCTGGCTGACAGCAGACTCTACGCCCTGGGCCTCTTTTTCCAACCCCAGCGAATGGCGCAGCAACATGGCCGCGCTGAGGATGGCCGCCAGGGGGTTGGCAATCCCCCGGCCGGCGATGTCGGGCGCCGATCCGTGGATCGGTTCATACATCCCAAAGCGATCCACGCCCAGCGAGGCCGAAGGCAACAGCCCCATCGAACCCGCCAGCACCGAGGTCTCGTCACTGAGCACGTCGCCGAACAGGTTGCCGGTGAGCACCACATCGAAATCCCTGGGTCGCTGGATCAGGTGCATGGTCGCCGCATCGACCAGCAAATTCTCCAGGGTCACGTCCGGGTAGTCACGGGCCACCTGGGCGACGGTGCGCCGCCAAAGCCGCGAGCAGGCCAAAACGTTGGCCTTGTCGATGGAGGTCACCTTGCCGCGCCTTTTCCGGGCCAGGCCAAAGGCCAGGTGGGCGATGCGCTCCACCTCGGCGCGGGTGTAGACCATTGTATCGACGGCCCGTTCGTTGCCCTCCACCCGCGGCTGGCCAAAGTAGATGCCTCCGGTCAGCTCGCGCACCACCACCAGATCGACCCCTTCGACCATCTCCCGGCGCAGCGGCGTCGAATCGGCCAGCGCCGGGTACACCCGCACTGGGCGCAGGTTGGCAAAGAGCTGGAACTCTTGGCGCAAGCCCAGCAGGGCCTGCTCGGGGCGGGCCTGGGCCTGGGGATCGTCGTATTTGGGATCGCCCACGGCGCCAAACAGGATGGCGTCGGAGGCGTGGCACAGATCCAGCGTAGCCGGGGGCAAGGGGTCGCCCGTCGCATCCATGGCAGCGCCCCCCACCAGCCCGTGCTCCATCTCGAATTCATGGCCGGAGCGCTGGCTCACGGCCTGTAGCACCTTTTCCGCCTCGGCGGTCACTTCGCTGCCGATGCCGTCCCCCGGCAAAACGGCAATCTTGTACCTGCCTGGTTGGGTCATTCCTTCGCTCCTCCCTGTTTTCCCCGGGGCGCGCGTTACGCGCCCCCTTCCAACCGGCGCCGGGTATAAGGCACCAGTCCGCCCGCACGCATGATCTCCATCATAAACGGCGGATAGGGTTCGGCCTGGTAGACCTGGCCTGTAGTCCGGTTCCGAATCTGGCCCGTTTCCAGGTCGATCTCCAGCCGATGCCCTTTTTCGATCCCGTCCACCGCCTCGGCCGACTCCAGGATCGGCAAGCCGACGTTGATGGCGTTTCGGTAAAAGATCCGGGCAAAGCTGCGCGCCACGACGGCGCGCACCCCCGCCCCCTTGATGGCCAGAGGCGCGTGCTCCCTCGAGGAGCCGCAGCCAAAGTTCTCCCCGGCGACAATGACATCGCCCTCTTGGACGGCTCCGGCAAAGGTCGGGTCCAGATCCTCCAGGCAGTGCCGAGCCAGCTCTTCGGCCGTCGATACATTGAGATACCGGGCGGGGATGATCACATCGGTGTCCACATGGTCGCCATATTTCCACACGCTGCCCATTGAGCTCATCACAGCACCTCCTCAGGGCCGGCAATGCGCCCGGCCACCGCCGATGCGGCTGCCACGGCAGGGCTGGCCAAATAGACCTCACTGTGGGGATCTCCCATCCGCCCCCGAAAGTTGCGATTGGTCGTGCTGACCGCTCGCTCTCCGGCCGCCAACACGCCCATGTGCCCACCCAGGCACGGGCCGCAGGTGGGCGTACTGACGGCGGCGCCCGCTTCGATGAACGTCTCCAGCAATCCCTCGCGCAGCGCCTCCAGATAGACCTGCTGGCTGCCGGGGATCACGATGCAGCGCACCCCAGGATGGACCGCGCGGCCATTGAGCACTCGGGCGGCCACCCGAAGGTCCTCCAACCGGCCGTTGGTGCACGAGCCGATCACTGCCTGGTCGATGGGCACCGTGCCCACCTGGCTCACGGGCCGGGTGTTTTCCGGCGAGTGGGGAAAGGCCACCTGAGGCTCTATTTGGCTTACATCGATCTCGACGGTCGCGGCATAGGTGGCGTCTGGGTCCGCTTCAAAGCTGTGGTAGGGCCGCAGGGCGCGGCCGTCCACATAGGCGCGTGTCTTGTCGTCCACGCCAAAGAGCCCGGCTTTGCCGCCTGCCTCGATGGCCATGTTGGCCATGGTGAACCGGCCCGCCATCGACAGGGCATCGACGGTTGGCCCGACGAACTCGAGGGCCTTGTAGCGCGCGCCACTCACCCCGATCCGGCCAATGGTGTACAAGATCAAGTCTTTGCCCTCCACCCAGGGCGGCAACTCGCCAAAGAAGCGGATTTGGATCGTCTCGGGCACCCGCATCCAGATCCGCCCTGTGGCCATGGCTACGGCAATGTCGGTGCTGCCCATGCCTGTGGCGAACGCGCCCAGCGCGCCATAGGTGCAGGTGTGGGAATCGGCGCCCACGACCACATCGCCCGGCACCACCAGCCCCTGCTCCGGCAGCAACACATGCTCGATGCCCATCTTCCCCACATCATAGTAATGGGGCAACTCCTGTTGTAGGGCAAAGGTGCGCATCGCCCGGCACTGCTCCGCCGACTTGATGTCCTTGTTGGGGGCGAAATGATCGGCCACCATCACCACCCGGGCCGGATCAAAGACCTTGCTGACCCCCAGCTTTTCAAACTCGCGGATGGCAATGGGTGCAGTGATGTCGTTGCTCAGCACCACGTCTACCCACGATTCGATAAATTGCCCCGCGTGCACGGCGTCGAACCCGGCGTGCGCCGCCAGGATCTTTTCGGCAACTGTTTGTCCCATCAGTCCTCTCTTTCCAGCGGGATGCGGGCGGCCGCACTCCCGATTTGACTGCCTTTCCGATACTACCCTGTGCGTCTCAAGGCGTTCGCTATGCCTGGGTTTGCGCGTCGCGGCGGGCGGCAATGAGCCGGTTCAGGGCAAACAGGTAGGCCTTGGCGCTGGCGACCACGATGTCGGTATCGGACCCACGCCCGCTAAACACCCGTTGCCCATTGCCATTGGGACTCACCGGCTCGTCGGCCTGGATGCGCACCGTCACCCGGCCCACGGCATCGATCCCCTCGGTGACGGCCTGGATCGAGAACTCGATCAGCTCGTTGGGCTCGCCAATGACCCGGTTGATGGCCCGATAGACGGCATCCACCGGCCCCGTGCCATGATCGGCGTCGCAAAAGACCTCACCGTTGGGACCTCGCACCCGCACCGTGGCCGTGGGAATGCTGTGATCGCCGCACGAGATCTGGACGTGCTCCAGGTAATAGGTTTCCTCAAAAAAGACCTGGACCTCGTCGGCGATCAGGGCCTCCAGATCGCGGGTGTCCACCGTCTTTTTCTTGTCGGCCACCTGCAAAAAGCGCTCGTATATCTTTTCAAACTGCCCATCGTCCAACGAGTACCCCAACTCTGCCAGCCGGTGGCGCAGCCCGGCTCGGCCCGAACGGGCCGACAGCACGATCTCGGAATCGGGCACGCCCACATCGCGGGGATTCATGATCTCGTACGTGGTCCGCTCTTTGAGCACGCCATCCTGGTGGATGCCCGAGGAATGGGCAAAGGCGTTGGCGCCGACGATGGCCTTGTTGGGCTGCACCGGAATGCCCGTCAACTGGCTCACCAGCCGGCTGATGGGGTACAGGCGGCGGGTGTCGATCCGCGTATCCAAATGGAACAGATCGCGACGGGTCTTGACCGCCATGACCACCTCTTCCAGCGATGTGTTTCCGGCCCGCTCGCCAATGCCATTGACCGTCACTTCGGCCTGGCGGGCGCCGTTCTTGAGGCCCGCCAGGGTGTTGGCTGTGGCCATGCCCAGATCGTTGTGGCAGTGGACCGATACCACCGCCTTGTCGATATTCGGTACGTGATCAAAGATGCCCTTGATCAACGCGCCGAATTCCTCGGGCGCGGTATAGCCCGTCGTATCGGGGATGTTGAGCACCATCGCCCCGGCGGCGATGACCGCTTCCAGCACCCGGTACAGGTATTCGGGATCGGCCCGTCCGGCGTCCTCGGTGTAATATTGCACATCCTCGACAAACTTGCGCGCATGCTTGACCGCGTCCACCCCCATCTCCAGGGCCCCTTTGCGCGTGGTGCGGAGTTTGTGCTGCACGTGAACATCCGACACCCCCAATCCGGTGTGGATGCGGGGACGGGCCGCACCTTTGAGCGCCTCGGCCGCCACCTCGATGTCGCGGCGGTTGGCCCGCGTCAGGCCGCAGATGGTGCAGCCACGGATCTCTTGGGAAATGCGCTGCACGGCGCGAAAGTCGCCTGGGGAAGAGATGGGGAACCCTGCTTCGATTATGTCCACTCCCATGTCTTCCAGCAAGCGCGCGATCTCGAGCTTCTCGTCGATATTGAGCGCTGCCCCCGGCGATTGCTCCCCATCTCGCAGCGTCGTGTCAAAGATCTGTATCCTATCCATGCCGGTAATGTCCGATGAATCCATCGTCACTCCTCCTCATCGTCAAACAAGCTGCTGGACCCTCCCCACCGAACCTGTCCATTCACTTTTGTCTTGCGGACCACACGGCCCTCTTCCAGCATCAGCACGTGGGTGATGATGTCCGGCAGGTCATCGAGCCGGTGCGTCACATAGATCATACTGGTCTCGAGCCGTCCTCCGATGGCTTCGACTGCCTGGCGCACCCGAGCCCGATTGTCAGCGTCCAACCCCTGGCAGGGTTCGTCCAGAACCAGTAGCGCCGGCTCCTTGACCAGGGCGCGCGCCAGCAGGACCATGCGCTGTTCGCCCTCAGAAACCGCATCAAAGGCAGAGCCCGCCATCACCGCCAGCCCCAAGCGCTCCATCCATTCCCGCGCCGTCGCTTCCTGCTGGGGCGAACAGCGCTGGTAGCGCCCGATGGAATCGAAAAAGCCCGAGCACACCACATCGAAACAAGAGACCCCTTTGGGGTAGAACAGATGCAACTCGGGCGCCACCCAACCGATCCGATCCTTGATCTCCCAGATGCTCTCCCCCGATCCCCGGCGCTGCCCAAACAGCGTGATCGCGTTGGCATAGGCTTGGGGATTATCGCCCAGGATCAAGCTCAGCAAAGTGGTTTTGCCCGCGCCGTTGGGGCCCAGCAGGGCCCAGCACTGGCCGCGCTCGACTGTCCAGTCGATCTCTTGGAGAATTCGAGCGCCGCCATAGGAAACCTGCACACCCTCCATTTGCACCAGGATGCGCTCTCGTTCGTCTTCAGCATGGGGAGGGATCGGAAGGTTCGGTACAGGCTCCCGCTCTACCGGTAGCCCTGCAACCCCCTGCTCGGCAGCGGGAAGGCGCGCCCAGAGGGCATCGAGGGGTCCCTGGGCCACGACCTTGCCCGCTTCCAGCAGTAAGGCATGGGTGATGCCCGGCGGGAGGCTCTCCCGGTCGTTGGTCACCAGCAGTGTGTGCATCCCCTGATCCATCAAGTGGAGGAGCACCTCCTGAAGCCGGATGCAAAAATCCCGGTCCAACCCGGCAAAGGGGTTGTCCAGAATCAGCAAACGCGGCTGTTTGAGCAGGGCCTGGGCCAGCATTACCTTTCGCCGCTCCCCATTAGAGGTCTGCATGAGGTTCCTGCCCAACAACGGCCGGATGCCCAAAAGATCGACGATCTCCCCTTGCCGCGCGGCAAAATCCCCATCGAAGGCCGCTTCGCGCACTTCGAAGGGATTGAGCCGGTTCACACCGCGTTCCGATAGCCAATCGGCGACCGTCAGGGGGTCATCTTCCAGCCCGCCGCTGTTCCACCGCGATTGATAAAAGGGGCTCTCGCCTCGCAGGGCGCTGCGTTGGGCATCAAAAGTCACCCACGCAATCTGCTCCTGCGGCGGGGTCCCCACGCTTTGAAAGTGATAGACGATCTCGCCGCTCACCATAGGCACCTGCCCGCACAGGGCTTTGGCCAGTGTCGACTTGCCCGAGCCGTTGCCTCCCACAAGTGCCCACTGCTGGCGGCAGCCGATCTCCCATTGGATAGGACCCAGCGTCCCACCATGGGGCAGGCGCAGGGTCGCAGCCTTTAGCGAGAGAAACGGCTCGGTGCCGGTGCAAGAGAACATCTCTTCACCCATGCTGGAAAACGCACGGCGGCCTTTTGTCACAGCGCCTACTGCCCCCAGTTCTGAGGACGGAGGGAACGCACAGCCGCACCGGCCCGCCACATTTCCGATTCCCGCATCTCGCGCAATTCCTCGTCCAGCCGCTCCTTATAGTCGGGCGCGCTGTTGTACTCCAGGACGATGCGCGTCTCTTCCCCGCTCACCACGCTCTGGTACAGGTCGTCGAACACCGGGAGCACGGCTTCGCGGAAGCGATGGCGCCAGTCGAGAGCGCCGCGGCGGGCGGTTGCGCTACAGTTCTCGTACATCCAATCCATGCCATTCTGATCGACCAACCGGATCAGGCTCTGGGTCAGCTCTTCGACGGTTTCGTTAAAGGCTTCGCTCGGGGTATGCCCGTTCTTGCGCAGGGTGTTGTATTGAGCTTCCATCACGCCTGCCAGCGCGCCCATCAGAATGCCTCGCTCCCCCGTAAGGTCGCTAAAGACTTCGTGCCGGAACGTCGTCGGGAACAGATAGCCCGAGCCGATGGCAATACCCAGGGCCAACGTTCGTTCCAGCGCCCGCCCGGTATAGTCCTGCTCCACCGCAAAGCTGCTGTTGATGCCGCTGCCCGCCAAAAAGTTGGCGCGCACACTGGCGCCAGACCCTTTGGGCGCCACCAGGATGACATCGACGTACTCGGGCGGCACAATCCCGGTCTGCTCGTGGTATACGGCGCCAAAGCCGTGGGAAAAGAACAGCGCGTCACCTTCTTTCAGGCAGGCTTGGATCTTGGGCCAGAGGATCATCTGCGCCGCGTCAGAGACGAGATACTGGATGATCGTTCCCTGGGCCACCGCCTCTTCCCAGGGGAACAGGGTCTCGCCGGGCACCCAGCCATCCTGCATGGCCTTGTTCCACGACCGCTTGCGCTCAGGGTCGCCGCCGAGAATGACGCGGATGCCATTGTCGCGCATATTCAACGCCTGGGCCGGCCCCTGCACGCCATAGCCGAGCACCGCCACCACCTCGTCCTTCAAGACCTCGCGGGCCTTGGCCATGGGAAATTCATCGCGGGTGACCACCTCTTCCACAACGCCGCCAAAATCGATCTTTGCCATCTTTTTTTTCTCCTCTCCGAGTTTTCTCAAGGATGAGGGCCCTTGCGCGCAAGGGCCCTCCGAATTTGATTAGTGTACCCCGTTCCCGCCGCGCACCATGGCCACCCGACCCGTGCGCGCCAGCTCAATAATGCCGTAGGGTTCCAACAGACTGACCAACGAGTTGACCCGATCCTCGGGCCCGGTAATCTCGACCGTCAGCGACGTGGCGGCCACATCCACCACACGGGCGCGAAAGATGTTGGCCAGCTCGGTAATTTCGGAACGCGATCCCGGCCGAGTCTTGACCTTGATCAGGGCCAGTTCGCGGATCACCGTAGGCTGCCGGCTGACATTCAGCACCTCGGTCACATTGATCAGCTTGTCCAACTGCTTGGCCACCTGATCGACCTGGGCCTGATCGCCCTTGACCACAATGGTCATGCGCGACATGCCGGGCATCTCGCTGTGCCCCACGCTCAGACTTTCGATATTGTAATTCCGGCGCCGGAACAGGCTGGAAATCCGGTTCAGGACGCCCGGTTTGTCCTCCATCAACGCTACAAGGGTATGCATCTCTGTTTCCATCGTTTTCACCTCCCAGCCGCGACAGGTCGGCGGATCATGTGATTGACCGGCGAACCCGGGGCGACCATGGGATAGACGTTTTCCTCCTGGACGACCCGAAAGTCGATCAGGACGGGTCCCTCGATCGACATGGCCTTCGAAATCGCAGGCCCGACCTGGCTCTTTTCCTTCACCGTGATCCCATGGATACCATAGGCTTCGGCCACCTTGGCGAAATCGGGCCCGTACAGCGGCGTGCCCGAGTAGCGGCTTTCAAAAAAGAGCTGCTGCCACTGGCGCACCATGCCCAGATAGCCGTTGTTGAGAAGCATGATCTTGATCGGCAACCGCTCCTGGACGACCGTGGCCAATTCCTGAATGTTCATCTGGAATCCGCCATCGCCGACGGTGACCCACACCTGGTCCTGGGGACGCCCGATCTGGGCGCCGATGGCGGCTGGCAGGGCAAAACCCATCGTGCCCAGGCCACCCGAGGAGATCAGCCCCCGGCGCCGGTGGTGGACAAAATACTGCGCCTCCCACATCTGGTTCTGCCCCACGTCCGATACCACCAACACCTCGCCCTGGGTTGCTTCCCAAAGCTGGCGGATGACAAATTGGGGCACCATCTCATCGGTCTCCCGGCCCACAATGTCCCGCTCGGCCGAATCGCCTCGCCATCCCTGAATCTGCGCCAGCCAGTCGCCGTGCTGTCCCAGGGGCACCAGCGGGATCAAGGCCGGCAGCACCTCCTTGAGATCGCCGACGATGGCCAGGTCTACGGGCAGGTTTTTCTCGATCTCGACCGGATCGATATCCACATGGATCACACGCGCCTGCTTGAGGAATTGATCCACCGCTCCGGTGAGCCGGTCGTCAAAGCGGCATCCCAAAGCGACGATCAGATCGGCCTCGCTCAGGGCCAGGTTGGCATAGGCCTCGCCGTGCATTCCGGCCATGCCCAGGCACAAAGGGTGCGTCTCGGGCAGCGCGCCGATGCCCAACAGCGTGGTGGCCACCGGGATGTTCCCCCTCTCGGCCATGGCGAGGAGATGGTGCTCAGCGTTGGCCACAATCACCCCATGCCCGGCAATGACGACAGGGCGCTGGGCCTCGTCGATCATCTGAGCGGCCGCCTCGACGCCCGCCGATAGATCGCCCGTGGGCAGACGATATCCAGGCAAGCACACCTCTTCTGGATATTCATAGTCGAACTCGGCCGCTTGCACGTCTTTGGCAATATCAATGAGAACCGGTCCGGGACGCCCCGTGCGAGCGATATAGAAAGCCTCCTTGATCGCCATCGGTAGATCGTTCACATCAGTCACCAGGTAGTTGTGCTTGGTGACCGGCAAAGTGATGGCCGTGATATCCACCTCCTGAAAGGCATCGGTGCCGATCAGGGGTGACACAACCTGGCCGGTGATGGCCACCACGGGCGATGAATCCATATAGGCTGTGGCCAATCCGGTGACCAGGTTGGTCGCTCCAGGACCTGACGTAGCGATGCACACCCCGACTTTGCCTGTGGCGCGGGCATAGCCATCTGCGGCGTGGGCCGCGCCCTGCTCGTGGCGTGTGAGGATGTGATGGATGGGATAGTCGGGCAGGGCGTGATAGAGATGAATGACGGCCCCCCCCGAAATACCAAAGACCGTGTCCACTCCTTCTCGCACCAAACTTTCCCAAACGGCCTGTGCTCCTGTCAGTTTCATACTTTTTCTCCCCCCTATTTTTCCTTGAAAACGGCGCCCGTGCTGGCCGACGTCACCGCCTGAGCGTAGCGTCGCAGATACCCGGATTTGATCGAAGGTTCCCATAGCGGCAGGGCTTGCATCCGGCGATCGATCTTGTCCTGGGGAACCTCCAGCATCAGAGTTCGATCGGGAATGTCGATCCGTATGGGATCGCCATCCTGAACAATGGCCAGTAGGCCGCGCTCTGCGGCTTCGGGGGAGATATGGCCAATGGCCGCGCCGCGGGTGGCCCCCGAAAAGCGCCCGTCGGTCAGCAACGCCACCTGGTCATCCAGGCCCATCCCCGAAAGCATCGACGTAGGCGTCAGCATCTCTCGCATTCCCGGGCCGCCCTTGGGTCCCTCGTAGCGGATCACCAGCACGTCGCCCTTTTCAAACTCCCCGGCCATGATGGCCTGGGTGGCCGCCTCCTCCGATTCAAAGACGCGGGCCGGGCCGGTGTGCTGGCGCATCTTGGGCGCCACCACCGCCTGCTTGACCACGGCGCCACCGGGCGCCAGGTTGCCAAAGAGAATGACCAATCCCCCCGTAGCCCCATAGGGTGCGTCCAGGGGCCGGATCACCGAGTCGTCGAGCACCGGTGCCTGACGCACATTCTCGGCCTGCGTCTTGCCGGTGACGGTGAGCGCCTCGCCGGCCAGCATGTCCCCCTCCAGCAGGCGGCGCATCACCGCCGAGATGCCCCCCGCGTGGCACAGATCCTCGATGTGATGCCCCCCTGCTGCCGGACTCATGCGGCAGAGGTGGGGGGTGGACTGGCTGTATTCGTTCACTTTTGGCAGGGGAATGGTCACACCGGCTTCGTGAGCCACAGCCAACAGGTGCAACACCGAATTGGACGATCCTCCCAGGGCCATATCCACGGCAAAGGCGTTGCGAAAAGCTTGGGGGGTGAGGATATCGAGAGGGCGGATACCGCGCTGGAGAAGGTCAAGAACCTGAAAACCAGCCTCTTTGGCCAGGGCTACCCGCTCGGAGTAGACGGCGGGGATGGTGCCGTTGCCGGGCAGGGCCATGCCCAGAGCTTCGGTCAGGCAGTTCATGGTGTTGGCCGTGAACATCCCGGCGCAAGAGCCGCAACTCGGGCACGCTGCGCGCTCCAACTGCTCTAGCTCGGCTTCATCCATCTCTCCTCGAGCCGCCGCACCCACGGCCATGAACATATCGGCCAGATCGACCTTTTTCCCCCGAAACCGCCCGGCCAACATCGGCCCACCGCTGACCACGATGGTCGGCAGATTGAGGCGCGCGGCGGCCATCAACATGCCAGGGATGATCTTGTCGCAATTGGTGACCATGACCAGGGCGTCAAAGGCATGGGCCTGGGCGACCACCTCGACCGAATCGGCGATCAGCTCTCGGCTGGGGAGGGAATATTTCATCCCCAGGTGGTTCATAGCCAGCCCATCGCACACGCCGATAGTGTTGCACTCAAAGGGCGTGCCGCCCGCGCTTCGAATCCCGGCCTTGACCGCATCTGCAATCGGGCGAAGTCCGATGTGGCCCGGAATCGCTTCGCTGTACGAACTGATCACGCCAACGAACGGCTGATCCATTTCCCGATCGGTGCAGCCCAGGGCCCGCAGCAGCGAGCGGTGGGGCGCTCGCTCAATCCCGCGTGTAAGTGCATCACTCTTCATCGCATGTCTCCTAACTGGCATTCTGGATTTTGACGGACGGATGACTGGCCAACAAAAAAAGCCTCCCAGTGGGAGGCTTCCGAATTTTCCAAGCTACACCGGTTCCCCGGTTACCCCCCAACCACCAGTGGCTCCTGAATAACCAGGAGCCCACCAAGAACCAGGCTAATAATCATGGTGTTGGAGATAGACGTTCTATCGCGCATAAGGCACTCTACAAACGCTCCAGGCCGACTAAACTGGCGGGATACTAACACACTTGTGAAAGAATGTCAAGAAACGATCAACGCGGATCGAGAGATTCTGGAAAAACGCCTCC
>CAYVLO010000041.1:0-13326 GCA_964452125.1 uncultured Anaerolineaceae bacterium
CCGGAGATCGGGCGATCACCGCCAAGCGGTTGATGGAGCATGAGCATCAACGCTCATGGTTCGCTCATTCTTGAGACAGTTTCCAAGATTGGGCGCTTTCAGGTGGCTTTATGGTCAAATGTTCAAGAAGCTGGATGAGAGTGTTGTGGAGGAGGAGACGGCGCGGTTGGCGGGATAGCCGGTAGCGGGGAATCAGGAAAGCAGGGAGCCGGGGGATGCGCCCCGGCTCTTTCTGCTATTGATCCTGTCGATTAGTGAGCAGTTGCGGGCGCGACTTGCCCTCAAACTCATTTGGATGTACAATCTGCATGACTAGATTCTCAGAATTATCTAATGGAGATTGCCAGGGGTGAAGCCAATGGCTCGATTTGTTGATCGACAACGAGAATTCCGGGAGCTGGATGAGGTCTTGGGAGAACGAGGGGCGCACTTTGTCGTCGTCTATGGACGTCGGCGGGTAGGCAAGACGACCCTGCTCCTGAACTGGGTGCAATCTATCGACCAGCCTTCCTTCTATTGGGTCGCGCGGCGCGAGACCGCTGAAGCCTCCCGGTTAAGCATGGCTCGGGCGCTGTGGCGATGGGTGTACCCTGATAGTCCCGATCAGGAGCCACCGCACTTTGACTCCTGGTCTTCTTTGCTCATCCAGATGGCGCGCATGATCGGAGATCAGCCGGTCATTGTGATCTTTGACGAATTCCCCTACGCAGTCGAATCCGACCCCGCGCTTCCCTCTCATCTGCAGGCTGTGTGGGATCATCATCTCAAGGAAAGGCCTTTGACTTTGATCCTAGCTGGGTCGCACATCGGCATGATGGTCGATCTTTTGCAGTACCAGGCGCCGCTCTATGGTCGCGTCACGGCCCAACTGCCGGTCGATCCTTTGCCCTATGCAACGTTGGCCGACTTTTTCCCCCGCTACACGACCGCGGAGCGGGTAGCAACCTATGCCGTTGTGGGCGGCGTGCCGGCCTACCTGGAACGGTTCGATGACCAACAGAGCCTGAGCGCCAACGTCCGTCGACATCTCTTTCGGCGCACCGGCATGTTTCGCAGCGAGCCGGCGGTGCTCATCGGTGACCTGGTTCGCGAGACCCGCACCTACGAAGCGGTGATGCGGGCTGTGGCTACCGGTAGCCATACTCCTGCGGAGATTGCCAAGGCTTCGGGATTGGCTGCTTCCAACCTTTCGCCTTATCTGGCTCGCCTCCGGGAACTGGGATTGATCGAACGGCGCATTCCGGCGACCATTCCGCCGGATGAGCGACGCACGACCACGCGCAGCCGCTATCACTTGCGCGATTCCTACTTGCGCTTCTACTTTCGTTTCATCGAGCCCAACCTGGAGCTGGTAGAGTTAGAATTGTCCGACCTGCTTTGGGAGCGGATCAGTGAGCAGTTTCGCGCCTTTGTGGGGCAGACGGCCTTTGAGGATCTTTGCCGGGAGTGGATACTGGTTCAGGCACGTGCAGGGCGGCTGCCCTTTGCTCCAGAAATCGTTGGCAGTCATTGGGCGGCTGATGCCCAAGTGGATGTCGTTGCCCTCAACTGGCGCGGCCAGGAGATCCTGTTGGGGGAGTGTAAATGGGGATCATCTCCAGTGGGCCGCTCAGTCGTGCGTGAGTTGGTCGGTAAAGCACCGAGGGTGGTACCCAACGATGACTGGCAAGTTCACTATGCGTTCTTTGCTCGTGCCGGTTTCACCGACGCCGCACGAGCCGAAGCCGAGGCAAAGGGTGCTATTTTGGTAGACCTTATGGCATTGGACCGTGATCTAAGGAGTGCGTTGGAGAAAGGTTGAAGGAGAAGTGATTTCCGACAGTCTGAACCTACGCATGCCTGATCTTCTCACAATCATAGCCTGCCACGCAGTTTCTGGTTTTGGGAATCGCCAACCGTGCAGTCAGGGCGAACGGAATTTGTGCATTGTGACCACAAGTACCTCAGCTTCAAGGGCAGCAAGTTCTCCAAGAGCCGCGGCGCCTTTGTCGACGTGCCGTACTTTCTGAGCCGCTACGACCCCGACGCACTGCGCTTCTATCTGACGGCCGTCGCCCCTGAGACGCGGGACACCGAGTTTGCCTGGGAGGATTTCGTCGAGCGCAATAACAACGAGCTGGTCGCCACCTGGGGCAACCTGTGCCAACGCCCGAGGAGGGCACTCGGGTTCATGCTGAGCTTTGCCTACAAGCGCTTTGACGGCCGCGTGCCCGAACCGGTCGAGCTGGACGACGAGGACCGGGCGCTGCTGGAGAAGGTGGAGGCCGGGTTCGATACCGTGGGCGAGTTGTACAACGCCTGCAAGTTCCGCGCTGCTCTGAGTAAACCACCCCGCAGCAAGCTGCGGGGCATTGTCAGCGGGAAGGTTCACATTGGGGGCTGCAGCCCCCAAACCCCCGCTGGCCATTCCTCCCCTCAGCAAGCTGGGGGGCATCCTGGCAGATTGAGTGAAAAGGCGCAGCAAGGAATCGACTATAGCAAAAACACGAACCGTGGACAAGGCTGCGCCCTTCCTTCAGGCATCCTGGGCCTCCATCGACCGGTTGCATCGCCCGAGACTCGTCCCGCGCGATGGGGCGCTCAGTCCTCCAGCTCGTAGAGCAAATCGGCCAATTTCTCCAGCCAGGTCTGCATCTCTGGCTCGTCGCCCAGGCGGCGGGCTTTATCGATCATGGCCAGGGCTTCGACCAGGTCTTGGGCGCTTTCCGGCTTCAACTCGGCGCCTTCCAGCACTTTGCGCGCTCGGCCTACCAGCGCCTCTCCCGCCGCATCCAGGGCCAGGGTGGGGATCGTCTCGGCCAGGCGCTTCTGAGCTTGGCTAATCTGCTCCTGGCTCAACCGCTCCTTCATGGCCGTCACGGTGATGCCCTTCTCCTGGCCACTGCCCCGGTCGTGGGTCTTGACCTGCAAAATGCCGTTGACGTCCAGACTAAACTGGACCGTCACTTTGGCCAGCTCTCCTTCCCGTTCCGGTTCCAGACCGGTGAACTTGAATTCGCCCAGCAGTGTGTTCTTGCTGGCAATGGGCTGCTCGCCCTGATAGACCTTGAACTCGATCGTGTCCTGCTCGGGGTACAGGGTGGCATAGACGTTCTCCCTGGTCACCGGAATGGTGCTATTGCGGTGGATGAGCACACTGTAGCGGTCGTCGACCCAGCCGCGCCACGTCATCTCGGCGACCTCGATGCCCAAAGAGTGGGGAGTCACGTCCACCAGGATGGCGTCGATGGGCTGGCCGGCGATGATGGCCGCCTGGACGCCGGCGCCCAGGGCCACTGCCTCGGAGGGGTGAACCTCTTGGCGCGGGTCCAGGCCGGTGGCATCGGTCACCAACTCCCAAACGGCGGGGATGTAGGTCGAGCCGCCCACCAGCAACACCTTGTCCAGGTCTTTGGTCGTCATTCTGGCGTCGGTCAATGCCTGCTGGATAGAGGTGCGGGTGGAGCCCAGCAGATCACCGATCAGCCCTTCAAATTCACGGCGATTGACCTCGACCTCCAGGTGCAGCGGCTTGCCGCCCTTTTCGGCCAGGTATTCCTCCCGCGCCCAGGCAAAGGGATGGGTCGAGAGCTCGATCTTGACCTTTTCGGCGGCACGGTTCAGGCGGGCCATGGCCTTGCGGTCGTGGCGCAGGTCCACGCCGTGCTGCTTTTCAAAAGCCTGGCGCAGGTGTTCGGCCAGCAGGTCGTCGAAATCGTCGCCGCCCAGGCGGGTGTTGCCGTGGCTGGCCCGCACCTCCACCACACCCGACACCAGTTCCACCAGCGACACGTCGAACGTGCCCCCGCCCAGGTCGTAGACGAGCACCACCTGGTCCTCCTCGCGGTCCAGGCCATAGGCCAGGGCGGCGGCGGTTGGCTCGTTGATGATGCGCATCACCTCCAGGCCAGCAATCTGGCCAGCGTCCTTGGTGGCCTGCCGCGCCGCATCGGTGAAATAGGCGGGCACGGTAATGACCGCCCGCTGGACCTCGTGTCCCAGGTGCGTCTCGGCCACGCGCTTGAGCTCGCGTAGAATAAAGGCCGAGATATCCTGGGGGGTGAAGGTGTGTTTGCCCAGCGCCACTGTGCGGTCGGTGCCCATGTCGCGCTTGATGGAGCGCACGGTTGATTCGGGGGCCAGCGCCCACTGGTTGAGGGCCGGCGTGCCCACCAGCCACTCTCCTTTGGGCGACAACCCCACCACCGAGGGCATAATCCGCTCCTGCTTGTTCGGCAAAATGACTGGCCGCCGCCCCTTGACGACGCTGACCGCCGAAAAGGTCGTGCCCAGGTCAATGCCGATGATGGTGTCACTGCTCATACTTGTCTCTTCCTCCCATCTGTTTCGTGTTTCTTGTTGCATGCCTTGTCACTTGCACCTTGCTATCGATTCCTCACCACGACGACCCTGGCATAGCGCAGCACCTGGTCGCCCGCCGCGTAGCCCCGCTGCTCCTCAGCGACAATCTGGCCTTCGGGCAACGAGTCATCCTTTGCCGTACCCACAGCCACATGGCGGTAAGGGTCGAAGGGTTGGCCGATGGAGGGAACAAGACGGATGCCCTCCGCTTCCAGGAGGGCTAGCAGGCGATCGCGCAGCAAGCGCTGGCCGTCCAGCCAGGCGATGAGAGTCGCGGCCTCGGGCGAACCCTGCTGATGCAAACGATAGGCGTGACGCCCACCGCTTTTCAGACCGGCCTCCAGGCCATCGAGGACCGGCAGCAGGGCTTCCAGGATGCCGAGTTTGGCTTTGCGGACCGCTTCCTCCTGGGCCGACTGCTGGCGCTCGATGGTGGCTTGCAGGGTTTCCAGGGTACTTTGCAGGCGCTCGGCCCGAGCCTCGGCCAGAGCGTTGGCCTTGTACTGCTCGCGGCCCAGCTTGCCGAGCTGCTTTTCCAGAGCGGCCAGGCCATCGCCCATTAGGTTGCCCTGCTGCGACAAGAAGTCAGACACCGTTTCCCATACCTGTCGTTTGTGGCTCATAGTCGCACCGCCTGGTAGTCGTCGCGAAAATCGTCGCGGGCTAGATCGGTGAAAGCCCGGGCTGCGGACAGTATGGCCTGACGAGGCAGTGCTTGGTCAAAGTGAACCAGGCGCCGCTGCCGGGGCGGTTCCCAGGGCGGCGGGGCCAGCAACAGATAGAGGTCGGTCTCGGCCCGCTGCTCGGCGCCGCGGAGTTGCTCGTAGGCGGCGCGCAGGGTCTTGAATCCCTCGGGGTCGGTTTCGGGCGGGTGCTCGCGCACCTGGCGAAAGTAGGCGCGACGGATCTCGTCGTGGCTGGCCCCCCGCTTCAGGCCCAGCACGGCATAGGGATCACCAAAGTTCGTCATCGAATATCTCCACTGCGTCTTCGAGGTTGGCACCCCGTTCGAGCATGGTTATCATCTGTTGGAACCGGCTGCGGATCGATTCGACCGCTTCGAGCAACTCCTGGTCACCGGTCCGCCGCGCGGTCCGGGAGGCCTGGCGCCAGTGGCGATTGGCCTCGCGCATCTCGGCGGCAACGGCATAACTTAGACCGACGTGATAGTTGGCCCAGCCGTGGGCCGGATCGACACGCAAGGCCTGGTCGAAAAAGGCTGCGGCCTGGTCCTCCTGGTCGCGGTCGAGATAGTAGACGCCTACATCCACCAGGCCATCGGCGTCTCCAGCGGCGGCTCGCTCTGCCCGCAGCACATAGTCGTCGCCGATCTCTGCCTGGCGGCGCTTGAAGCAGCACTCGGCCAGGTCCAGATAGAAGCCGGCCGACAGCCGGCCCTGGGGTTCTTGTGGCCCGGCCATCTCCTCGGCGCGGGCGATGACCCATTCGGCCTCCTCCGACCGGCCTCGGACATGGCACAGGTCCACCGCCGAGTGGTAGACGTCCAGGTCGCCCGGTTGTTGGGCAAATGCCCGCTCCATCTCCTGGCGCGCAGCTCCTGCGTCTCCCTGACCCAGGTAGCAGTCGGCGCAGGCCAGGTACAGGAAAGGTTCTTCGGGTGTATAGGTCAGCGCTTCGTGATACCGTCCCAGGGCCTCACCCGACTTGCCGGTCCGCGCCAATCGATCGCCTTCCCGCTCCAAGTGCTCGGCCAGGCGTTCCCGGGCTTCCAGGTGGTTGGGATCGAGGGCCAGGACCTTGCGCCAGATCGGTTGGGCGCGAGCGGCGTACCAGCCCATCTCGGCAATGCGCGCCGAACGGACGAGAGCCCCAACATTTTTCGGCTCTTTTTTGAGGATGCGGCCCAGCTCGTTTTCGGCGGCCTCCCAGCGGTCGTCGGCGACGAGGGCGTCCACCAGCTCCAGGCGCAGGTCGGTGTTGTCGGGGTCGCTTTTGACGGCGTTGCGCAGCGTAGTGACGGCCTCCTCCACGTCGCCGGCCCGCCGGTAGCACTCGGCCACGTGGCCCCACAGCATGGCCACCTGCTGGCGAGTGGGTGCGTCGACCTTGCGCGGCCGGCGGCGGACGACCTGGCGCCACAGGTCGGCGGCCTCCCCAAAGCGCCCGGCCTTTTCGTAGGCCAGAGCCAGGTTCTGGAGCAACTCCCGGCTGTTTTCGCCCAGGTCTCGGGCCTTTTCCCAGTGGGTGAGCGCCTGGGACCAGCGGCCAGCCTGGGCTTCGGCATAGCCGGCGTGCCAGTGGGCGGCCAGAGCCAACTCTGCCAGCTCTCGCGGCCCTGGTGCCAGGCTCCGCGCAGCGTCGGCCAGAGCCGCAGCGTCGGCCCACTGTCCGGCCACCATCGCCGCTTCGGCCTGAAGGTGGTACAACCGGTGCAGATTGTCCCGGAGCGCGGGCGCGTTCAGCCCCAGGCGATGGGCTGCTTTCCAGTGGCCCAAAGCCTCTTCGTGCCGCTCGCAGCGTAGCGCGTCCAGCCCCAGGGTATAGGCAGCCAGTGCCCGCACGACTGCCGGTCTGTCTCCGTCTTGGGCAATGGACAACAGCACTTCGCGAGCGCCTTCGTCTCCGGACTGAAAAGCCGCCAACGCCCGCCACAGGCGCGCCCGGCCATCGGTTAGCGAACCGGCCTGGTCGCCTGGCGGCTGGACGCCGAGCAGCCCGACGAGGGGGCGCAATTCCGCCTGGCGATCCGGCGGCAGCGCATGCCAGGCGGCGGTTTGCAGCGGGTCCTGACCCTGCTCCAGCGAAGCCAGGACGGCCAGCTCGGCAGCGCGGACGAAGGAGGGATCGGCTTCCAGCGCCAGGCGGTAGGCGGCCAGGGCAGCGTTCAGATCGCCTTGCTGGTGGAGGGCCAGCCCCAGGTGATAGGCGTAGCGCGGGTCGTCGGCGACCAGCTTGGCGGCTTCGGCCAGGTCGGACAGGCCGGCCGGGCGCTGCCCATCCCGGTGAAAACGGTTCAGGCCCCGCCGGAAATGGACTTCGGCCAGGGCCGCAGTGACCTGGGCGGAGGGCTTTTCGACCAGGGCCTGTTCCCAAGCGGCAATGGCCGCATCATAGTCCCCCTGGCGAAAGGCTTGTTGTCCCCGCACAAGCGGGTTAGCTGCAGCTTGACGTGCCTTGGCTTTGGCCCGCTGTGAACGGCTTTTCTTCTTTGCCACTACTTGGCCTTCTTTCGCATTGACAGCATTGCGCCCTATTCTACTACAACCCAGGCCACAAATCAACATGAGCTTGCTCGCAGGGTGCATCCCGAGAGTGTAGGGGGAGGGCAAGAGAGATAGCGGACGTCTTCTCTTATCTGTCTTGGCCGAAAATACTCATCCGTCAAGGTGCCAGCCGATCAGCACGAGTAACCCTGGTGGGTTATAAGTAGAAGCCAGGAAGAGCTGATGCTTTTGGAGTCGGGGTCCCTCTTCGTGGGCCTTTCCCGGCAACCGCTCGATCAGCGCGGGCACCGGGATCTCTACTGTCCACGCCCTCGCGGCCGCCCGGACCCATCTGCAAGGTGTTGGAATCGAGGGCCACCGGGTGTTGGAGGTGTACCGCGAACGCAGACCGGATGGCACGTTCGGGCGTCATCTCTATCGCATCTTCCCGGATGCTTGGGAGGATGGCCTGGAGCATATCCCGGTTGGCTTTGACGCGGCGACCCTCACGCCGGTGCTGGCAGACCCTGCTGGCAGCGACAGCGGCGGTCAACCAGATGTCGATAATCCACATTTGGATGATCCACATGCGGAGGAACCACATGCGGATCATCCACAACATAAGAAGAACCAATCTATAAAGGAACACCAGGATCAAGGATCCGGCTCCGCCGGACTTGACCCCACAACCACCGAACAAACCTCGGACGAGTTCCTCGCCGAGGGCCAGCCGCCGGCCGAGGAACAGGGCATCACATCCGCCGGCGGATTCGCGCCCTGCGCCCTGGCCGAGTTCACCGAATCGCGCAGCAAGTACCGGTTCCAACAGGGAGGGCAGCATGACCGCCTGCTGCGCATCGTGCAGGACCGAGACCGGCAGCACCCGGCGCCCAACGACCTCTACCTGAATGGGGAACAGGGGGAGGCGTTCCAGGCGTGGGTGCTGACCAAGATGGCGTGGGCCGAGGGAGAGTCGGGAAGGCGCAAGCCGCTCAAGTCGTTGGTGAGCGCCATCTGCAACTATACCCAGCCGCAGTTCGGATGGTTTGCCTTCTGGAGCGATTGGGTAGAACAACAAGGAGCGAAAGGTGAACGGCGAGAAGAGACGCCAGGCGATCTTGGAAGGACAAAAGGTGCTGGAGGCGGCCCGACGGGAAAAGAGGGTGCTGCCGGGCAACGGCACCGGGCGCAGGTGGCGCGCTTCCTGGCCCGTGCAGGCCGGGAGGTGGGCTGAACCAGGTCAGGAGGATCTCGACCGACAGCCCGGGGCGCACCGTTGCCTGGTCTGCGGCCATGTCTCACCCTACGCCTGGGACGGGCTGACTGGGATCTGGCGGGCGACCCACAGCGAGCTGTGCGAGGAGTGCTCGCGCCGGCGCTTTGCCGAGAGGGCCATGGAGGAAGCCAAATCGGCCACAGTGCACCGCTACCAACTCGACACGGGCCGATACGCCCACATGACCCTAAACAGCTACCGTCCCGATGCCCGGTATCCGGGTCAGACCGAAGCCAAACAGGCCGTCGAAGCCCTGGTAGCCGCCTGGACTGGCGGCGACTGGTCGGCGGGACTGCTGCTGGCCAGCCCGGATGTGTGAATTGGCAAGACGCACTTGGCCATCGCCGCGGCCCGCGAGGGGGTGATGGTCTATTGCCCGGGCATTGGTGAGCAGATTCTGGCCGTGTGGGACATGCCGTCCTTTGTCGACGCGGTGCGGCACACCTACGACGACGGGGGCACGGCCGATCTGATCGCCAGCGTCCAAGAGCCGCTGATCCTGGTTCTGGACGACATCGGTACGGAGCACGTCACCAAGGAGAGCCGGGCCTGGTATCAGGGCCTGATGTTCCAGGTCGTCAATGCCCGCTGGCTGGCTCGGCGGGCCACCCTGGTGACTACGAACCTGACAGCCGACGACCTTTGGGCCTGGGTCGGCCCGCGGGTCTTCAGCCGGTTGGTCGAACTGACCGGCGCCCCGGTGTTGATGGAGGGGGAGGATTACCGTCTGGGAGGGAGAATCTGGTGAACAAGAAGGCAGGGATTGAGAAATTGCCGCCGCAGAACGTGGAAGCGGAGAAGCGGTTCTGGGCGCGCTCCTCATTGACCCGGGTGCCATCAGCCGCGTTGACGCCATCCTCAAGCCGGAGGATTTCTATCGGGAAAAGAACGGCTGGATCTACAACGCGGCTCTGACGCTGCACGAGCGCCACGAGCCCATCGACCTCTTGACCCTATGCGATGAATTGGAGCGCACTGGGCAACTCGATGAGGTGGGGGGACCAGGCTATGTCACCGGGCTGGTCAGCGTGGTGCCCACGTCGATCCACATCGAGCACTATGCCACCATCGTGCAGCGGGCAGCGATCCGCCGCAGGCTTATCCAGGCGGCCGGGCAGATCGCCGCCCTGGCCTACAAGGAGGAGGACGACCTCGATGAGGTCGTCGACCGGGCCGAGCAGGCCATGTTCGAGGTGTCTTCTGCGCGCAACTCTCGCAGCCTGAGGCAGCTGCGGTCGGCGTGGCCCAGTGTCTTGCGAAAGACGTCGTTCCACTGATCCCACATGACCCTGAGGATGAGGGCAATGTCGAGGTGGGGCGCATCGGCATCTTCGGGCCACACCAGGTCGTGGGACCAGTGGGCGGTGACGGTGGTGATCCAGTACTTGCCGTACTGGGCTTGTAGCTCCCGCTCGACAAAGGGGTACAGCCCCTCTTTCAGCAGATCCAGCGCCTTGCCGACGCGCTCGTGATTGGTGATCGCCATTTCAGCCTCCTGGTAGTTAGACCGGACTACACACGACCAAAACGGTGAAATACGTGAGCTACAATGCAGGCTGTTTCACCTTTTCCCGGTACTACGGTTCCCTCTTCCAATTATCGCCCTCGGCCAGCCAGTCTATTCGACCATCAGATTCCAGGTTTAGGAGAATATGCTCGGACCCTGGAACCCAGTCGCTCGCAAGCGAGAGTCTATGCTCCTGCCTTCCCGGCCCCAGGAGAGTCACCGTTGTTGTCTCCCTGGGCATCACAAAAACAAGGGCGAGTAACGGGTTGCTTCCATCGGCAACTGGGTAGATGCTTCCGCCTCTCAGTGTTCCCATTAGGACAATTGACTCTTCGGCAAGTGGGAAGCCAAAGCCAATAGGCGCGGAAGTGTTGCACGCCTCGTCCTGAAGAAGCCAATCCATTTCTTCCAGGGGCACCCCCGTTTTCTCAAATCCTTCAAAGTACACGACAAGAAGAGTGTCCCCTGCATTCTTTGGAACGACGTAATCGGCCAGTTGAAAACTGACCTTGTCTCGCGAGATCGCTTGCAGGGGTGAAAGTTTCTCGGCAGCAGTGGACACCGGTGCAAGCGTGGGACAGGGATTGGGAGTAGCGGTGGGGGGAATCGATGTAGCCGTCGGTGGGATTGGTGTGGCTGTGGGACCAGACGCCGATGTGCCACACGAGATTGAGAACAACACAACCAGTGCCAGACTGATAGTCAGTTGCCCCATTTTTCTGCGATTCATTCGTCTCACCCTTTCCTTTTTTCGGGCTAGCGGAAGCGACATGTGCCACGCGCAGGCTGAGCCGAGCATAGTGCACAAAGGCACTCAGCTGCAGCGGTGGTCCGGTCTGTTTTTCTCTTTTTGAAATCTATCGCATGTTGCGCCTCCCCATCCTGTTCTGGGAATTCGGCAGCCCGAAGGCTACCCGAGACTCTTACCCTGGATTATGCCGCCGTACACTCCTCTGGGTTGTCTATACAAGTCAGTGGAAAATGCTCCAGATGCCAACTCCACCCGCGCAACTCGGAACATACCAGGCATCCGAGGGCAACGTGCCCCTCGTTATGCTCGCGCCACTGCCGTCGTTCTCGCGCACGCGGGAACCCATGGGCCCCCGCTTCCGCGGGGGTGATGAATCCGCGATGAGTGTCAGGTTAAGCAGGAACCAAGACGTCGATCTGGGTGGGGAAGCGCAATTCTTCGATAGGCAAAGGGGGGTTCACGCCCTTGGCATATGTTGCCTCCAGAAGCGCATGAGCCACACCAGGAGCCAGAGCCAGCACTTCATCGAGAGTGTCGGCCAAGACCAGGAAACCAGCCAGCACTGGACTGGTGGCTTGGTAGGACCCGTTGACCCGTTCAATCACCACGGGCAGCCGGTAGCATGCGATCTCAACAGATGTCTGTCTGTTCATCATGATACGATTGTAACACGAACGCTGGAGGATGTCAATTGAGTAGCGCCGAAAAAAGCAAGTTGCAGGGATACGAGGAAATCCTGGACTTCTAGAGGAGGCGGGGGGGGAGGTATTCCGTCTCCGCCCATGGTGTGCCCTTGGTGGTAGGTTTCGCAACCGAGGCTGGGACTCAATCGGTAATCGTTGAATCTGCCTCATTCAGAAGCAAGGGCTTTTCACAAAGGAGGGAGTTGTGCATGGATAACAGGGTAGCAACAGACAACCATCGAATCCCCATCGGCCTGGATCCGGGCTTTGGTGGAACAAAGGCCGCGTACGTGGGCGCCGAGGGGGCGCGGGTAGCCAGCGTGCCTTCGGTGGTCGGTGTGGGGCAGACGGATCTGGGACTGCTCTCCATCGGCACGTTGAGCGCTCGCAGCCGTTCGCGCCAGCCGGACCAGGCGGCCTTTGTGGACCCCGAGTTGCGCCAGGTCCAGGTCAATTCTGGGTAAGCGAACTGAAACACAACGGTGATCTTGAGAACTACCAGAGGGTTTGAACGTGTTGAGAAGCAGCAATCACCCGGTCGCCAGTGAGCATAGGCACACCCAGGTACCGGGCTGTGGCGACAATGATCCGGTCGTGCAGCTCGGGAACGTCGTCAATCCCGACGGCGGCCAGGGTGACTTCGGCATCCACCGGGATAACTTCATAGTTACGGCTGCGAGATACGGTGGCCACCAACTCATCCAGCGGCAAGTCGATGCGCCCAGCCTCCGACAGGTAGAGCACTTCCATCAAGGTGATGGCCGAGAGGTAGATCCTGTGCAGGCCCTGGTCTGCTTCCTGGAAAATGGTGCCAGCTTGGCGTCCCAGTGCAGGATGCCGGCGCAGGTGGCGCACGATGGCAACAGTGTCGGCCAGGTAGTCCATGAGCTCACACCTTGTCGGCCAGTTGGCGGGTCACCTGCTGGCGTAGGGCACGGACGTCCTCATCTGTCACGTCAAAGTCAATGTCGGCCCACAGCCCACCCAGTTTCACCACCTCGCCAGATGGATCGAGGCGGTGCTTGTACTGGAGGTAGCCGATGAAATCAGCCAGTTCTTTCTGGGCAGGAGGAGGCAAAGCTTCAATTGTCTTTTCCAATTCAGGATACTTGATCATCGTTCACTTCCTTTGGTCTGTCGCCCGTTCAGTGACAGCGGTCACGCCTGATCCCATTATATCCTGGCATGAAGTGTGAGTCAAGTTGCCTTGGGCTTTCTTCGCGACGAAACCCGGGCACCCAAATCACGTCAAAACGAAACGAGGAGGGACGGATGAAAGGCAAAGCACCGGCATTCGACGGAGCGTGGCTTCGAGCCGTGCGCACACATCGAAGGCTCTCGGCCCAGGAGGTGGGACAGAGGGCCGGGGTGACGGCGCGCCACATCTGGCGGCTGGAGGCGGGCAAGCGGCTGCTTCCAGTACAGCCACCTGGGTGGCAACGGCATCGGGAGTGGCGGTTGGGGGTGCGCCGCATGCCAGGAGCAGGAACGCGAGAACGACCAGAATCAGATTGCGTGCCATGGATGGTTCCTCCTGTGCAATGATGTTGGTCAGCCTCCATAGGTATGCAATGTCAATGCCGAGTGAGCATGGCGCTGGAACT
>CAYVLO010000042.1:0-13323 GCA_964452125.1 uncultured Anaerolineaceae bacterium
GTCTGATGCTTTTGGCCGAACCGTAGGTTGACGTTTTCCATATTGAGAATTGCTGTACCCAGCGGGTAGCCAATTGACAAGGCGCTCGATCTCGGGTAGCATGAGGGTCGATCCTGAGAACCGAAACCTCCGTTCCAGGAAATCCACAGCCAGGGGGCAGCAGGCCATGAAGAGGAATCAGGAGAATTGGACCCTCGCCAGCAAATACCTGCCGGGCGGGGTATGTTCGTCGGCGCGGATCAACAAAGGGTTGGGCGAGCCGTTCTACCTTGCTCGTGCGGAAGGGGGCAAAGTCTATGACCTGGAGGGAAATGAGTACGTCGACCTGTGCCTGTCCTTCGGGGCCTCCCTTCTGGGCCACGCTCATCCCCAGGTGGTCAAGGCCATCGAGCAGGCCCTGCAGATGGGCATCCTGTGCGCCTATGAAAACGAATGGCACGCCCGGCTGGCCCAGACGATTGCCCAGACCGTGCCCAGCATGGAGATGATGCGCTTTTCCATGAGCGGCACCGAAACCACCGCCTATGCCATCAAGCTGGCGCGAGAGTACACTGGGCGCAGGGTGGTGGTCAAGTTCGAGGGCCACTTTCATGGCTACAACGAGTACCTGGCCTACAATTACTGGCCGGCCAAAGGGGACCTCTGGCCTCAAATCACGCCGGCGATGAAGGGCCTGGCGGATTCTCTGCAAGACGAGGTGATCGTACTGCCGTTCAACGACTTTGAGCGCGTCGAAGAGACCCTGACCCGGCGTGGGCACGAGATCGCTGCGGTCATCCTGGAACCGGTCAACTATAACAGCGGCACCATTCTGCCCCTTCCCGGTTACCTGGAACTTTTACGGTGTCTGACCCGCGAGCAGGGGGCCCTCCTCATCTTTGACGAGATCCTGTCTGGATTTCGCACCGGCCCTGCGTGCATCCAGGGCGACTATGGTGTGACGCCCGACCTGTGCACGCTGGGCAAGGCCATTGGCGGAGGCACGCCCCTCAGCGTGTTTGGCGGCAAACGGGAGATCATGTCCCACGTCGCCCCTCTGGGAAAAGCCCAACACAGCGGCACATTCAACGCCGGCCTCATTGCCATCATGGCCAGCCATGCCTTCTTTGACGTCATCCTGCAAGAGGGATACTATGACCGCCTGCTGGGCCAATGCGAGCACTTTTATTCGGGCGTCCACGAGATCATGAACCGGCTGGGGTTCGTGGGACGGGTGCAGGGCAAAGGAGCACGGTTTTCTTTCCTCTTTGGGCCCGTGGCCGAAAAGCCCACGATCCGTAACTATGGCGATCTGGTCGACAATGACTGGAACACCCTCGACCTCTTTTACACAGCCTGCCTGGACCATGGCGTCTATATCCACACCATGCTCCACCACGGGCTATCGTCGGCGCACACCGATCAAGATCTGGATCGCGCCCTGGAGGGCATCGAGGCGGCCCTGCGTGACGTGATGTCCACTGGTTCGAGGACTAGATAACCGTTGTAGCATTCCAAGACTCGATTAAAAACAGGTCCCGCGCGGGACCTGTTTTAAATCCTTTATCTGGGCGCGAGCCTACTCTTCCAATTCCACAGCCAGGGCCACGGCCTCGCCTCCCCCCAGGCACAGGGAGGCCATGCCTCGTTTCAAGCCCCTCTCCTGCAAGGCGTACAGCAGGGTCACCAGCACGCGCGCGCCCGAACAGCCGATGGGATGGCCCAGGGCTATGGCTCCCCCATTGACGTTGACCCGGTCCCAATCCCAGCCTTCCGGTTCCAGCGCCCGACCATCGGCCAACGTCTGGGCGGCAAAGGCCTCGTTGACTTCGATCAAATCGTAATCGGCCAGCGTAGTTGCGGTCTTTTGCAAGAGCAGGCGCACGGCGTGGACAGGCGCAATGAACAGCCATTGGGGCTCCACGGCGGCCTGGGCATAGCCGGTGATGCGGGCCATCGGCTTGAGTCCCAGCTCGCGGGCCTTGCTCCGGCTGGTGACGACCACTGCAGCGGCCCCATCGGTGATGCCCGGTGAACTGCCGGCGGTCACGATCCCGTCGGGCTGAAAGGCCGGGCGCAATCGAGCAAGGGCTTCGAGGGAGGTATCGCGGCGCGGGCACTGGTCGGTATCAAAGATGAGTGGCGGGCCCTTACGCTGGGGCAGTTCCACCGGCACAATCTCGGCCTTGAAGCGGCCCGCATCAATGGCCTCGATGGCCTTGCGGTGGCTGTGGTACGCGTACTCGTCCAGTTCCTGGCGGGTCAGGTGATATTGGGCGGCGATGAACTCGGCCGAATGGCCCATGTGCTTGTCGGTAAAGGCGCACCACAGGCCATCGTGCACCACCCCATCCACCAAGGCCCCGTTGCCCAACCGGTAGCCGGAGCGGGCCTGGGGAAGATGAAAAGGGACCTGGCTCATGTTCTCCATGCCCCCGGCCACATAGACATCCCCATCGCCGGCGCGGATCAGGCCGGCAGCCAGCATCACCGTCTTGAGGCCCGAGCCGCAGATCTTGTTGACAGTCGTCGCCCCGACCTCGGGCGGGATCCCACCATGGATGGCTGCCTGGCGGGCCGGGGCCTGCCCCTGCCCATTGGGGACCACGCAGCCCATCAAGGTCTCGGTCACCTGGGCTGGATCGAGCTGCGCCCGGGTGATCGCCTCGCGGATGACCCGAGCGCCCAACTGGGGTGCGGGCACGGTCGCGAGACTGCCCATAAAAGCGCCGATGGCCGTACGGCAGGCGCCGACAATGACGGCTTCCTGTTGTTCAAGCATCGAGAGACCCTCCTTTGTCCCAAAGAGCTATCATGCCAGGGCAAGTCATCGCCCGTGGCAATCCACCGCTTTTATTGCAGCCAGGGGTTGAGTTTCTTTTCGTCGCCGATGGTAGTCTCGGGTCCGTGCCCCGGGTAGACGACCACCTCGTCGGGCAAAGCAAACAGCACGCGTTGAATGCTGTCCATCAACTGCTGCCAGTCGCCGCCGGGCAGGTCGGTGCGCCCAACACCCCGATAAAAGAGCACATCGCCATCGAACAGGGCGCCCTGCTTCTCTTCGTAAAAGCAGACATGGCCCGGCGTATGGCCCGGGGTATGCAGCACCTGAAACTCGATATTCCCCACCTGGATTCGATCTCCGTCTTGGAGTTCCTTATCGGGAGGCGGGCTGGGCTCGGCACGGACGCCAAACAGAGCCGCGCCGCCCGAGGCCTGGAGCAAGCGCAGATCAGCCGGGTGCAGGGCCAGGCTCGCGCCCGTAGCGCGGACCAGGGCGCCGTTGGCGTCGGTATGGTCAAAATGGGCGTGAGTATTGAGCACGACCTTGAGGGTCAGGTCATGGGCTTTGATCTGGGCCAAAATCTGCTCGGGATTCCCGCCCGGATCAACGACGGCCGCCTGCCGGGTTTCTTCACAGCCTACCACATAGCAATTGGTCTGGATCAAACCAACGGGCAAAGTAAAAAGTATCAAAGAGAGCCTCCTGAAAATTCAAGTCAGGGCAGAGACTGCCCACACTGAGGACAAAAGCGAGCCCCAGGGCGGAGTTCGGCCCCACAATGGACGCAGTATTTGACCGGGACCGGGGGTGCAGCCGGAGACTCTGATTCGGCAAGGCGGGCTCCGCACGACTGGCAAAAGGTAGCCCCCTCCACCACCGGGGCGTTGCAGGCGGCGCAGCGTAGGGCCGTAGCCGGCTCGGGTTGGGTCGGGCTCAACTGGGCCAGTTCCGCCTCTTCCTCTCGGATCTTGCGCCGGATATCATCCACGCCGCGGCACAAGCTGACCAATTCCGGTTGGGTGAGAGAGCCCGCCTCGTACAGGGCCCACACTTGGGCGCTCAGGGCATTGATGCCCTGGGCCTCCTCGGCGTGAAGGTCCCGGATCCGTTGCTTGATTTGGGTGATTTTGCGTTTGCGGTCGGCATCGGCCAGGCGTTGGCGAATCCCGCCAATGGCCGATTGGATCTGCTGTCCCTTGTCTACATCGGAGATCATCTGTCCCGCACTATCGACCAGCTTGTCGAAAAGATCGCTCACGGCCCTACCCTCCTCCTATCGCGACGATCAGACGACTGGGCCCCTGCCCAGGATATATAGGAACGCGTGGAACCAAAAGAACAGTACCATCACCGCGGTCCCGGCCCTATCGATGCAAAAGGTGATAGCCCACCACGGCTAACGACACGTGGACATTCAGCGAATGTCCCTTGCCGTACATGGGCACATAGATCGCCGCGTCACAAAGCTCCAGACAGGCGCGGGTCACGCCATGATCCTCGTTGCCCAACACCAAAGCCACCCGCTGAGGATAATCGACCTCATGATAAGGCTGGCACTCGTCGGTCAGTTCCAGCGCTGCCACCCAAAAAGACTGGGATCGCAGCTCTTTCAGGGCATCCTCAGGCTGGGCCACGTAGCGCCAGGGCACCCGCCGGTCCTTGTCCCGCCCCACTTTGCTGATGGTGGGGTGGGGCGGCGTTGGCGTGATGCCGCTCAGCACCACCTCCTTCACATTCAATGCATCGGCAATGCGAAATACCGACCCGACGTTGACCGGATAGCCTACACTCTGACACACCACCACCATCTCCACCGGCGAAGGGGGAGGAGAAAGATGTCGAAGGAATCTCTTTAAAGGTGTGCCGCGCAACTGCTTCATCCTACCGACCTGACTCCTTTTCCATACGTAAAAAGGGTCTTTGGGGTTGCCAGAAGCCCACAGCGTCCGGCCTACTCGCCGACACAGGCGTCATAAACCGGCTGCAAGGCATCGAACACGGCCAGCATTTCTTCCAACACTGCGTCGCCCGAGACCAGGGCTTTGGCCGCCAATACCTGTTTTCGCACAAACAGATCGCATTGCTTGTCGGACGCCACAGACTCCAAATACTCGATGATATCCTGCCAGTTCATCTTGCGCGATACTTCCTGATCAGGGGTCTCGTGCTGCCAGAGGAATCCCCGATCCTCGACCACAATCTGGCCGATCTGCCCATAACTCACATCCATGGCATAGATATCCAGGCTCAGGTCATAATCCTTCATGGCCGCTCGCAGAGCGCGCCGGCTCTTGTCGTCTTCTGACAGCATTTCAAAAAAGGCGACCAACTGGCCTCCGTTTTTCGGCTTGCCTCCCGGTCGGCCCACACGGAAACCAAACGCCACCCCTTTTTCGTCCACCGAGACAAAAAAGGCCGCCTGCCGGGACCGGTCCTCTCGATCGTAGAATTCCTGGCGCGCCACATGCACCTCGGAGCGGCGCGGAACGACCGAGTGACCAAACTCGGATTGGGAGCGCTGTGAAAGTTCAAACGCCAGAAACTTGGCCATTTCCTCACGGGTCGACCAGGAGATGCCTCGCGATTTGGGCTCAAAGTCCTCCGCTTCGAACCCAGGGAACTTGGGGCTGGATTTGGCCTTCTTTGCTTTTGAGGAGGAGCGCTTGCGAGCGGCTTGGCGGGCATCCTGGGCCATCTGCCGACGCTTTTCCTCCCGCACCATCTGCTCCTCAAACTGAATGTTCTCCCAGATCCGCGCTTGAACAGACATTTTTGTCTTGAGAACAGCGCCGGTCGTATAGCGGATCGTCATTTCGTCGCCATCAATGGACAGTACGACGTATTGGCCCGTTCGATTTCGGTAATCCTTGCCCACCTGGAACAACTGCTGCGTCATCACCTTTTTCCCTCCCAAAATCACTACAGATACACAATCTCGCCGGCAATGCGGTCGGACTCGATCTCTAAAATCCCCACACTTGGACGATGGCCCGGCACGGCTGCACCGGGGTTGAAAAGCAGCACTCCCTTGTGCGTCCAAACCTTGGGCTCGTGGGTGTGCCCAAAGACAATAACATCCACGCCCTCGCCTGCAAATTGGCCCACCAGGAAGTCGTGCAGCGAGCCACTCGATCGAGGCCGGGAGAAGAGGTGGCGCAGGCCGCGCCATCCCTTATTCGCAACCTCGACATATTGATGGCTGTGGAGCATGCCCACCCGCCGATCTCCCAGTTGCACGACGCGCTTTTCGTCCAGGTAGCGGCGCACTTCCCGGGTATCTCCCTCTCCCCAAACCGCAAAGGTCAACGTATAGGTCTCCTGAAGCTCTTCCAGCACATTCAGCTCGCAGATGTCGCCCACGTGCAGACTCACATCTACGCTCTGAAATACCTCTGCCACACGGGCGGGCAGCACGAGGCTTTGCTCAGGAATGTGGGTATCTCCCACCACTCCAATTCTCATCACACACCCGATTCCTGCACTTGGGTCAGCCTCGGGTCCCCCTGTTCGGGCTCTACCCCCTCTCTACCCAGATGGAAGGACTCGGGCCAAACGCAGCCCTTTTTGCGGGCAAGGGCCAGATCGTATTGCACCTGCCAGCGACGCACATCAATCTCTTCCAGAGACAGCGATGCCAGCTTCTGCTCGAACTGGGGACGGGATAGCGTCCGCCCGGGCAAGAGCCGCGATTCCCAGCCCACTCGGTTGGTCAGCATCAACACGCCTTCGGGAGCCAACACCCGAACCATCTCTGCCAGGGCTGCCAAGGGGTTGGGCATGAACTCCAGCGATTCGAGACAGGTCACTGCATCAAAGGAATCGCTGGCAAAGGGCAATCGACTGGCATCCTGCCGCACCAGGCTGACCTGATCCCCGTACGGGTCCAGCTTGGCGCGAGCCCGGTCCAACATGCCCTTGGATAGATCCAGCCCCACAATATGCCCGTCGAACGCGAGCCGGAGCAGAGTGCTCGGTACCCGCCCGGTGCCGGTCGCCACATCCAGGAGCATTGGACTTTCCACCCCATCAAGGGCATATAACAGAGGGCCTGCCACAAACCAACTTTCGTCCCGAAAGACAAATCCCTTGATCCGGTCGTAGCGGCGGGCTACCAGGTCGTAAGTCCAAGCCACGAATTTGGCCCCCAGGTAGGTGCCTTCGGCAATGATGAACAGCCAGTAGGCCAGGCCCAGTAGCACGATCGCCAGACCCAGCCCCCACCCGATCATAAAAGCCCCACCGCTGCCACCAACATGGAAGCCATCAGCCAGGGAGCCAACCTTTCCAGAAACCCGGTGCGCGCCTCGCTTCCATCGGCTGAGGGAATCTGCAAGGCCAGAGGCCCAAAGGACAACAACGCCAGCAGACCAGCCACCAAGGGCTGATTCCAGGCGATCATCAATCCAACAACTAGCAGCAGACCTCCGTTCAAAAGCCAGCGCCCGCCCCAGAGCCCCCTGTCGGCCCGCAGTGCCCCCCAGGCGACGACGCTAAAGGACAGGGCGAGGGCCGCCGCATCTCGGGTATCCGAGGCCAGGACCAGAGAGCCCGCCAACCAACCCAGCCCCACTTGCACCAACGCTTGACCGGCAAAAAACGGGCGGCCTGTCTTTCCATAAAGCACACCCAAGCTCAGCAGGGCGACCAGGGCCGCATATAGTGGCCGCATGCGGCCGGGCAGCAACAACGACAGGACCACCGCCAACGCCAGGGCAGCCAGTCCGCCCATCAAAGCGAGCCCGGCTGCAGGCCAAAAGACCTCGCGCCACCAATGCATCGTCCGGCCCCAAGCCCGCGCAAATCTCCCGCCGGGTGCATGGGGGAGGGTGTAGGGCAGCCCTCGAAATCGCGTTGGATATCCCCCCGCAGGGCGACTGGACAGCAATCGAAACCACTCGACACCGGTGCTCAGATCCCAAAGACTCCCCCAAGCCAGTTCGCTCAAAAGCAAAACCAGGGCCAGGGGGAGCAATACCTCAGCATCCCAACGCAGAGCGCCTGTAGCCACGGCGCCGCAGAGGACCGCCCACACGCCCATCCATCCCCAGTAGCGGCGGGTCACACGCCCTTGCAGGCCCACCCCCCGGGCCGGGGCCCCAATTTCCGGTTGCCGCCCGGCAAGGCCAGGCCGATCGTTCCTTTCCACAACGATTATTATACCACAACTCGATGGCCTTGTCGCATTTTCAGTCAGGGGCGGCCAAAAAAGCGCCGGATCTTGGATCCGGCGCCCGAGAGGGAAGAATATCCGATTAGGGTGAGGTATCCGGCTGCCCCTCTTCCTCATCCATCGCTTCCGGGGGAAGGACGTCCGAAACCACCGATGCTGGCGCCAGCCGACAGTCGCGCGTGCCAAAACGGGTGTGGATCACTGCGCCAAGGCCCAGGCTGGTGAGCAGGATGATGACCGGCCAACCACCGCAAACGGGCGCAATCAGCCAAAAGCTCGCGGCGATCCCTACCGTGAGCAGCATACCCACCAAAACGCTGCCCACCGGCTTGCCATCCTGGATCTTGAGCGCCTGCATCACCTTTTGTCCGAGCAGATCAGCCAAGCCAACCCACCCCTGGATCATCCCGCCTGCCAGCAGCAGAGGCACCGGCACCAGAAGCAGGACCGACAACATCATCAACAAAAGACCAATCGGGATCAGGATTACCGTGCCGATGAGAGCGGCTGCCAGCAGAACGATGGCCATCATCAGCACAGCCGCCACCGCCTCCAAAACCAATGCCAGCAGAAACGTGAGGATCCCCAGCCCAAAGCTCTGCGCCGGCATCGCCTGAATGCAGGTAGACACGCGCCGGGTCGGCTTGGTCCAGAGGAAGGCGATCAGCACCCCAATTCCCACAAAGAGCAGGCCCATCACCGTCGCCGAAAGTGCCCGTCCGACAAACCGGGCAAGCTTTTGCGAAAAGGGCTCATGATAGGGCCGGGCCTGAACGGGCGGGACAAACGGCGCAGGCGCCTCCGGTACGACGGGAGGGGTAATTTGAAACTCGGGCACGGAGGGCGGTGTGACCTGGACCTCGGGCAGAATCAACCGCTCGGGCAAGATGGGCAGGTTGGGCAACTCGGGAAGAGACAACTGGGACAACTGCTCCCCCAACACCTGCGCCCCCGGATCGCGCTCCAACTGGCCCGAAAGGACCGTCAGGTTGCCCTTGATCAAGGCGCCATTGCGCAGGCGAGCCGTGCCCAAGACCGAGGTGAGATCGCCATCCACTTGCCCGGCGATATCCAGTTCCTGTCCCCCTCCAAACACATTTCCCGTCACGTGACCACTCTCAGAAAGGACCAGTCGGCCATTCACAATGACCAGGTCGCCCGTCACGGTTCCTGCCAAATCTATGTTGCCTTGGGTGACAAATACATCCCCCAGGACCTCAGCGCCAATCGGAACAGACAGACTGCCGTTGAATACGCCCAGGTCTCCCCGAAAGACCTCGCCAGATTGAAGCACCACATCCTCGTCGACAAAAATCCGTCCTTCGTCCAAGGTCCAGCGAGGCGTCTCGTCTGCCCAGGCGCTCGTGGCGGGCAACAGGAATACCGACGCCAACAGAACCAACCACCCCATTTTCTTTATCATCGTTCCACCTCCTGACCTCATCGGCCTACCAGGATCTCTACTCTCACACGGGGTCACAAAACACCATTTTTATGAGAATTGCCCGGTTGCCGGCTATAAACCCAGATCCAGATACCCACCAGAGCGATGAGACCGATACCGCTGAGCAGCAGCACGGGCCCGCCATAACTCAGCAGGATGTCCTTCAGGAACAGACTGGCCCCTTTGCCCACCAACCCCATGCCCGAGGCCAGCGTCGACACCACGCGAGTGCTCTGCTGGATCTCGGCAAACGCCCCACTCTTGCTCCAGAGAACCCCTCCCAGAACCATCAACGCAAGGGCCGCCAGGGCGACACCGGCCAGCGACAGCGAGCCGGTGAGCACGGCGATCCCGCCGAACAACCGGCGGCGCTGACGGGTTTTGGCCTCGAGGCGCCGCTCCACCCGGATGGCAAATCCCAGGGGCGGGCCCACCATCATCGATTGCTCAAACAGGGTCGATGCCTCCTGCATCAGGGCCCATTCCTCCTGGCACTGGGGGCAGGCGTCCAGGTGATGCTGCAATTGGCGCTCTTCCGTTTCCCCGAGGAGATGGTCGAGGGCCAGCGACATCCACTCGGTCATTCTATCCTGTTGATTGCATTCCATCCGATCGTCCATAGTCTTCTCCTCTTCAGGCTCGAGCAGATTGCAGGTCTTGGGCCAGCATGCGCCGGGCTCGATGCAGACGCGACTTGATCGCGCTCTCGGTCGTGCCCATGGTCTCGGCAATCTCGCTATAGGAAAGACCGTACCAATAGCGGAGCACCACCGCCGCTCGATACACATCAGGCAGTCGGTCCAGCATCTTGCGCACCAGATCCCGTGATTGCTTCTTGCTCACCTCCTGGTCGGGCCGTGGGGCATCGCTCGTCAGCCACTGGGGCGGCAGCGGGTCTTCGAGCGAAACCTGCGGCGCCCTCTGGCTCTTTCTCAGTCGATCGATGCAATAGTGCGATGCAATGGACAGCAGCCAGTTGACGAATTTGCGCTCCGGCTGGTAGGTGGCCAGCTTGGTATACGCGCGCAAAAAGGTCTCCTGAGCAGCGTCCTCCGCTTCGGCGGCATTGCCCAACATTCGATAGGCCAAGTTATAGACCGGGCGCTCATAGGCCTGAACCAGTAGGCCAAAGGCTTCGGTATCTCCCCGAAGAGCCTGTTGCAACCACTCACGCTCCTGCTCCATCCTTAATCCTCCATGCGTTCTCTATACGGATTATACCGCCAAAGGTTGCCAATTCGAAAGTTTGACATTTCGTTAGAATGAGGTATGCTATAGCCTACCCGCGATTCTCACACAACAGAGAGGGAACAGATGAAACAGCCCTATATCGTGATCGAAGGCGCCATTGGGGTGGGCAAGACGACCCTCTCCCGCATGCTCGGAGACCATTTCCGCACCCACGTGATGCTCGAGGTCTTTGAGGAAAACCCTTTCCTGGCGAAATTCTACGAGTCCCGCGCCCGCTATGCGTTCCAGACACAGATATTCTTTCTGTTGAGCCGCTACCGCCAGCAGAGACAAGTGCCGCAGGTCCTGGCCCGCGGAGGACTCGTGTCCGATTATATGTTCGCCAAGGACTGGCTCTTTGCCCGGTTGAACCTGGCCGGCGATGAATGGGATGTCTATGAACAGCTCCACACCGCCCTGGCCCAACAAATCGTCGGCCCCGATCTGGTCGTCTATCTGCAGGCCGATACCGAGGTGCTGATGGGACGCATCGCCCAGCGCGACCGGCCTTACGAACGAGACATGGACTGGGACTATATCGATACCCTGAGGCAGGCCTACGATCACTTTTTTGCCGCCCCCAAAGGCGTGCCGGTCTTGACCATCGATACCAATCCCCTGAACATCGTCACCCACCCGGCAGACTTTCAGCTCATCTGCGAACAGATAGAAGCTTTTCTGAGGCAAGCCCCCCCATCCAAGGGGAAACGAGGGCGTAAGGCCCAATCCCCGGCCGAGACCTACCTGACTCAAGGCCGTCCCCTGGCTGACCTCCAGGAATTCCATGAAGCCCTCGATGCCAGCAAGGGATTTAACGACAACGTCTATTTCAACTATTTATGTTTGAGCGAGGAAATCGGCGAATTGGGAAGCGAACTGGCCACAATATGGCGATTGGAAGACAAGCTCCAGGCCCAAGGGCAGGATGCCGAGCACGCCCATACCCAAGCACTCGCTACCCGTCACCATGCCCTGGAAGCCGAATTGGCAGACTGTATGGCCTACCTGCTCAAGCTGGCCAATTATACAGGCATCGAGTTAGAGAGCGCCTATCTGAACAAAATGAGGGAGAATGTCCGGCGAGTTTGGCATTAAGGGTATCGTGTCGGGTCTTTAAGTCGATCTTTGAGATCTTTTTTCATCCCTTTTTAGTTTTCATTAGTTAGTAGTAACAGTAGGGGCGGTGGATATGTGGATGGACATTCGCGCGAAAGGGAGCCGCCACAGGGTTTAGTATCCGGACGGATGGCAGCCACTAGTACTGGACGGGAGGGGAAGTTGGGTGGTGTGGATGAAGGGGGTAAAGAGGAAGGATAGCTTGGGACGATGCGTCGCCGCGCAGCGGAAGGAGGGGAGAGGGGGCGAAAAAGAGGGAAAATTATCCACAGTTGTCCACATTCGAGACCGGTTTTCCACAGGTTTATCCCCAGTTATCCACAGGTGCGGGCGAAAGGCGGCGAATTGGTGAAAACGAAACGCGGTCCGTTCAACCCCGACCTGCACCGGCGGCAGACTCAGATCCGGCTGGTGATCGGGGGCTTTTTGATCTTGTTCGTGGCAGGCGGGGGGTTGGTGTGGCTGCTGTATGGATTGGAGGCTGCCCTTGCGGCAGAGGTCTGCCTTTCGGCGGTGTCGACGGTTATGGGGGGGCTGTGGCTCCTCCTCACCCTCCTCGAACGCTGGATCAAAGCAGAGGACCCTTGAGATTATTCGGGCACGAATTGGGGAGGGATCGCCGGGCTGGGTGGATGGGCGACTACGATGACCCGATGGGAATTTCCAGGCCACTCGTAGGGCCAACAGGTGACCAGCGTCAACCGCTCGTCGCCTGTGGGCAAAATCCACTGCGCGTTCAGTTTGCGAATGTGGAGGGGCATCCCCGATTCTTTTAGGATAAACTTGGCGTTCACCGTATAAGGATAGACCGTGTCGCCCACATAGAGCAAGATGTCGTCCCCCACGTGCAGGTCGACCACGTAGCGAAAGACCTTCCCCTCGATGTTGTGGTGCCCCGAGATGACTACGTTCTCGCCATGGCCGGGCAGGGCCGAGTTCATGTGCCATCCGGCTGCGTTAGCAGGCACCACCCATTCTGATACCATGGCGCCGTTGCGGTCCACCATCTCCCAGGACATGGGAACGACGACGGCATCCAGGTCGATCGAGGGCGCCGCCACGCGGGTGGGAGGGGTGGTCGCCGGCGGGATGGGTGTCTGGGTGGGTAGGGGCGTGATGGTCGGCGGCGGAAGGGTCGGTGTGGGCGATGGGGGCAATGGCGTGTCCTTCCCACTGGGAAGCGGTCGGGTAGGTGTTGCGTCGGGATTGGGCTCGTCCGTCGGCGTCGGGCTGGGGGAGGGGCTGGGCGTAGGACTGGGGGTGGGCAGGATAGGCGCGGTTTCGGCCAGGACGACGGCGCCCGCCTCGGTGATCTCGGGCGGTGGTGGGGCCGTCACATGTTGCCAAATGCCCAACGCCAGGCCGGCCAGCAGCATCAATCCGCCGACGATTAACATTCCCTGTGATAGCCCTGGCCCCAGCTTTTTCATGTCCCGCATCCTACCCCAAGCGAAATGCCTTGTCAAGTTGGTCGCGCCTGTGGTATAATTGATTTGCGCGCCCGAATATCAGCCCAGATCTGAGGACGTCAAATCTGCTCTGGCGCAGTTCCTCTGTTCAATCTTGTCCGTATTTTACCAGGGAGGGTTCCTATGTCTG
>CAYVLO010000043.1:0-13232 GCA_964452125.1 uncultured Anaerolineaceae bacterium
CGAGGCAATACATCGTTGCCGCCCCACCTCGCTGCTCAGCACCAGGTCACAGAAATCGCTGCAGTTGGCGATGGGCGTCAGGGGCAAACCACCGACCTCTGTGGTCACGACGCCTACGTTCAATGCCTGAGCCAGGATATCTTGGATGGCCCGGACACAAGGAAGGGGCAGCGTTTCCAGCGTGGGGGAAGGCCGCTCTTCAGTTTCACTGAGAGGTTCGTCTTTTTCCCTACCGCGCTGCTCTTGCAGCCAGCTTTCGATGGCTTCACGAGAGAAACGCCACTGTCCACCTACTTTGAACCCCTGCAGCCGACCATCATTCAGCATCCGATAGATGGTGATGCGGTCGACCTGGAGGAGTTCCTGCAATTGGCGAACTGTGAGCAAGGCATCTGCACTGTTCATGACATTCAAGGTACCACAATTTTGGACATCTGTCAAAATGGCAGCAAGAAGATACGGAAAACTATGGCAAAATATAACAAGACAATCACATCCTATCGTCTTGTCTCATTTTTTTGGACAGGTCCGGGTGGGTTCAACTCTCCCGAGAAGGGGGCCTTGAGCCAGAAGGCGCACCGGCGATTGGCGGAATCTAGCCCAATTCCCTTTGCGAACGCGCTTGTGGGAGATTACCAAACTTGAGGAAAATGTGGTATGATCGGCCCAGACGGAGGAGAATCCAAGGAGGTCAAAGAGGATGAGTGAACAAGGAGCTCCCGATGTTGGCATCCAATTGCGTGCCTTGCGTCAGGAGCGAGGTCTTTCATTGCGCACCCTGGCCGAATTATGCGATTTGTCGCCCAATACGATCAGCCTCATCGAGCGGGGAGAGAGTTCGCCCAGCGTCTCTACCTTGCACCGCCTGGCGACGGCTTTGGGTGTGCAGATCACCACATTCTTTGAGGAGCGTGTCGAACCAGTCCAGGTCGTGGTCACACGCGCCGGCGAACGGCGCCGGTCCGGAAACGCCTATTTGATCCTGGAGAGCCTTGGCGCCGGTCTGGAAAAACAATCCATAGAGCCCTTTTGGGTTACCATGAAAGCTGGGGCCGACAGCGGCCCACAGATGATGGTCCATGGGGGGCAGGAATTGGTCCATTGCCTGGAAGGGGAGATCGAATATGAAGTAGACGGGCAGCTCTATCGACTGGCGGGGGGCGACACCCTGCTGTTTCAGGCGCAATTGCCCCATCGCTGGCGCAATCCAGGCAGCCAGTCCGCGAATTTCCTTCTCATTTTTTGCAGAGGCCGCGGCACCCAGCCAACCGAGCAACATCTTCGCGCCAAAACCTAGTCGAGTTGAATCGAGAATCTATCCGATCTCTTGACAAAAAGAATGATCTGAAATCTTGAAGGTTCTTCTTGACAAGTGTGGAACGGTGTGGTATCCTTCCTGGCGATGGGTGGGCACATAGGGTCCCCCCCCGATCTAGAAAGGTAGCGAACCACCATGGAGATCGAATTTCGTACCGATGGCCTGAGCCGGCGGCGGTTTGTTCGCCTTCTGGCGGGCGCCAGCCTGGGAACGGTGCTGGCCTCGTGTGGACAGGAACAGGCGCCGGGCGAACCATCACCTCCAGCGAACAACACAGTTTCCACAAAGCAGGTGCGAGCACAGCCCACGGCAGTTCCAACGAAGCAGGCGCCAGCCACAGCCATTCCCACCGAAGCGGCACAGCCCCAACCGACCGAGGCCCCTACCGAGTCACCGGTCCGGGTCGAGACCGCGGCGCCTACAACCCAGCCCTCGTATCTGACCGTGGCGCGGGGCGGCGACGCACGGGCCATCACCTTCGCCGCCATTGCCGCCCTGGGCGGCATGGAGCGCTTTGTCAAAAGCGGCGACGACGTGATCGTCAAGCCCAACATCTGTGTCGACTATCGCAGTTTCGAGTACGGGGCCACCACCAATCCCGAGGTTGTGGCTGCCCTGGTGGAACTCTGCCTGGGAGCGGGGGCCCGCCGCGTACGGGTCATGGACTATCCCTTTTCGGGCAGCCCCGAGCAGGCCTACGCCACCAGCGGGATCGCCGACGCAGTCCAGCGGGCCGGCGGCAGCATGGAGATCATGAACGCTCGCAAATTTCGCGAGGTCGACGTGCCCGAAGGGCGAGACATCCGCCGCTGGCCCGTCTACCAGGAGGTGCTCGACGCCGACGTGGTAATCGATGCGCCGGTGGCCAAGCACCACAGCCTGGCCCGCCTGTCGCTGGCGGGCAAGAACCTGATGGGCGTCATCGAAAAGCGGGGCCAGATCCATGCCAACCTGGGCCAGCGGATCGCCGACGTGGTGAGCGTCGTGCGGCCCCATCTGACGGTGGTCGATGCGGTGCGCACTCTGATGACCCAGGGGCCAACCGGCGGCAACCTGGACGATGTGCGCCTGACCAACACCGTAATCGTCAGCCACGACATTGTCGCCGCCGACGCCTATGCCGCCACCCTCTTTGGGCTGCAGGGCCGCGACATCGGCTATGTGCAAGCGGCAGCCGAAATGGGCCTGGGCACCCTCGACCTGGCGTCGATTCGCATCGAGGAGATCAGCGTCTGATGGCTCTATCTCGGTCCTGCGATCTCCAGGAGGTCCTCCGGCCTTGAGCGCGCGGGCATGGCAGAGGGTGCGCCGCTGGGTGCAGGCTGTGGCGCTGGCCCTTTTTGTGGCGCTGATGGTCTATGCCAACGCGCAGCGCCCCCAGCGCTTTTTCCCCGACCTGTTCAGCCGGTTGGATCCGCTGCTCATGATCTCGGCCTCGCTGGCGGGCCGGGTCCTGCTGGGCGGGCTGATCTTGGCCGCGCTCGTCCTACTGCTGACTCTGCTGTTCGGCCGCGTCTGGTGTGGCTGGCTCTGCCCTTTGGGCACCCTGCTGGAATGGTCCAGCCCTCGCCGTCCGCGCCACCGCGCACCGAGCGAAACGCTGCGCCGGGTCAAGGGTCTGCTCCTTGTAGCCAGCCTGACCACGGCCCTGCTGGGCCTTCCCCTCCTCGCCATTCTCGACCCCATCACCCTCCTCAACCGGGCGCTGATCACCGCGGCCTGGCCCGCCTTGCGCCACGGGGTCATCGGCGTGGAAGATTTCCTCTATGGGTTCCGGGCTCTGTGGGGCCTCCTGGATGGAGTGAATGGCGCGGTGGTGCAGCCCCTGTTCCAGCAGGTGCAACCGGTCTTTGGGCTGGCCTGGTTGACGGGACTCACCCTGGTGGGGCTGATGCTCCTCAACCACTGGGCGCCGCGGTTCTGGTGCCGCTACCTATGCCCTTTGGGCGGGCTCCTGGGCTGGATCTCCCGGCTGGCCCTGCTACGGCGTGAGGTGGGCCCGGCCTGCACCCAATGCAGCCGCTGCGCCCGCAGTTGCCCCACAGGCACCATCGACCCCGAGGCCGGGTACCGCAGCGACCCGGCCGAGTGCATTGTCTGCCTCGACTGCCTGGTGGACTGCCCGCAATCGGGGATCTCCTTTCGCTGGCAGGCGCTTGGTTGGCGCCCGGAGCCGGGCCAGGAGTATGACCCGACGCGGCGCCAGGCTCTGGCCGTGGTCGGCGCCTCTGTAGCTGGCGTGGCCCTCGCCGGCGTGGAACCGATCACCCAACGGCAGCCAGCGACCATGATCCGCCCGCCGGGCGCTGCGACCTCCGATTTCACGGCGCTGTGCGTCCGCTGTGGGGCCTGCCTCCGCGCCTGCCCCACCCAGGGATTGCAGCCCAGCCTATTCGAAGGGGGCCTGCAAAACCTGTTCACCCCGCGGTTGGTGCCGCGCCTGGGATTCTGTAATTTTGGCTGCCACGCGTGCGGTCAGGTCTGCCCCACCGGGGCCATCCCCCGGTTGCCACTCGAGGAAAAGCAGAGCACAGTGCTGGGGCTGGCGCGCGTCGACCGCAACCGCTGCCTGCCCTGGGCCTACGACATCCCCTGTATCGTCTGCGAAGAGGCCTGCCCGGTGGCCACCAAGGCCATTGTCCTGGAAGAGGTTCAAGTACCCGGACTGGAGACCCCGTTGCAGCGACCACGGGTGGTCAAAGAACGCTGCATTGGCTGCGGCGTGTGCGAGTATCAGTGCCCCATGGGCGGCGAGGCGGCCATTCGGGTATTTGCTCCCACCGAAGCCAGTCTCCGCTGGACCGATTGAAAAACGGGGCAAGACACACCCTACAGTCTTGCCCCGTTTCCCAAAGAAACCCGATCCCCGAAGCCGAGTCCTGAGAACCACGCTGTTCGGCCCGACGTCTGGGCGGGATTCTCAAGAATGGGCTCCTATTGCGGCTTGACGGCGATCCTCTTGCGGCTCTCTTCCTTCACTACTTTTGGGAGGGTAACCGTCAACACCCCCTTGCGGAACACGGCATCCACCTTACCCGCATCGACGGGACTGGGCAGCGGGATCGATCGTTTGAAGGAACCGTACGAACGCTCGGTGCGCAGAACATTGTGCCTCTTTTCCTCTTTCTCCCGGCTCTTCTGACCGCTGATGGTGAGCACGTTCTGGGACAATCGCACATCGACGTCCTTTTCCTCCAGACCGGGCAGCTCGACAGACACCGTGACTTCCTTGTCCGTCTCGGTCACGTCCAGGCGAGGGCTAAAGGCGTCCCAGGCCTCTTGGGAAAAGCCGAACGGTTCCAGGCCGGTCCCCGCAAAGAACTCGTCGAACAGACGGTTCATGCTTTGCTGGAAGGTCAGAAAAGGATCCTGGGTCACGGCCAAGGCGCGTTCTGGGTCCTCGCGCTCCAGCTCTCTTTTCTTCCACGGGATCAGATCCGTAATGGCCATAGCCTGTCACCTCCTTTTACGAAATTCCTCGCGCAAAACTCGATCACCCGGCGGTGATGGGAATCCGGCGCGTTTTGACCTCTTCTACCTTGGGCAGATGCAAGCGTAGCACGCCATCCTTGACCGTCGCCTCGATTTGGTCCCGTTCGATCTGGTCGGACAACGTAAAGGCCCGCACAAAATCGCCCACGCGATACTCGGCATAGACCAGGCTCTGGCCTTCGGGCTGCTCCGGCTCGACCAAGCCGTTGATGGTCAGCACATTGTCTTCCAGGGTGATGTCCACCGAGTTCTCGTCCACGCCGGGCATGTCGGCCACCACGACGATGGCCTCTTCCGTTTCATAGACGTCGGCGCGGGGGACAAAGGCCAATCGGTCGCGGGTGCGCTCGGCGCCCGTTTCTGCCACTTCTCGCTTTTCCGTATCCTGAACCTGCAAATCGGTACTCTCTGTCATCTCACTCACCTCCATTCAAAGTAGTCCATGCTAGCCGGCCCTGACGGCGATCTTTTTCGGCTTGTCCTCTTCTGCCCGCGGCAAGACGATTTTGAGGACGCCCTTGGCAAAGGTGGCATCGACCTTGTCGCCAGCTACCCGGAAGGGCACGCGCAACGTCCGCACAAAATTCCCATGCCGCCGTTCCCGGCGGTGATAGGTGGCGTTTTCCACCGGGTCGGGCTGGCGATTGCCACGCAGTGTCAGGATGTCGTCTTCCACCGAGATGTCCAGGTCTTCGAGAAGGACACCCGGCAGCTCGGCGGTGACGATGGCGCTGTCTTCGTCGGCCCAGACATTCATAGCCGGATAGCTCGGCGCCGCACTCCACCTGGCCTGCGTGGGCCAATCACTGAACAGCCGGTTCATTTCCCGGCGTAGGCGCTCCATATCGCGCCAGGGTGACGTCCAACCTGCATACGGTCGCATCAACATGACAATCCCTCCTTTTCCTTATCCTTTTATTCCTCTTACCAAAAGGGGACACAGCCGACGGCCCTGAAACGAACCCTCTAGGCTTGAGGCTGCGGTCAGCCAAAGGCATAGATCGGCTTTTTTCTCCGCTCGATCGAGTGTCCCCTTTTTATCTTTACCTGTAGTCTAGCTGGCTTGGATTAGAAAAACGTTGGAGGAACGTTAGAAGATTGTTAGAGTTGCACAACGCCCCCAAGGACGGGGGCGCTGCGCAGCGTGGATGGGTACGAAAGCATCGTCACCCTGCCGGCGACGGTCCGGCCTGTTGGAATGCACGGGCGCTATCCCCTGCGCGTTCGAAAGTGCAGCGTCAGCACTCGGTCTGCCAGGCCGCCGACCCTGAGCCTCAATCGCCTTTGGCTGCCATCGCCCAATCCCGGCGGAAAGGAAATATCAACCGGGTATTCATCGGCAATGGTCCCGCGCCCCTCACAGCGGGGGCACTCGAAAAACCCCCTGCTACCCCAGCCCTGGCAGGTGGGACATTCAAGTTGGGCCGGAATCCAGAGGCGGAGGCGACCGCCGCGGAGAACCTGTTCCCGTGTCAGCGAGACCTCGATGTGAAGGTCGTCGGCGCTGCCGGGTCCCCACCCACCCGGGGTATCCCAGCGGTTCCCGCTGGAACCGAAAAACTCGGCGATGAGGGACGAGAACGAGGGCTCGGGGAACGGGGCGCGCGCGCTGCTTGCGTGGCGAGTGGGAATTAGGGGTTCTACCGCTTCCACCGGGCAGCGGTTCCGCCGAACAGACTCGGAGCTTGGCGCATAGGTCGTGCGACGTCGCTGGCGAGCCAGCTCGGCATCGTACGCCCGCCGGCGCCCGGCATCGCCCAACACCTCATAGGCTTCTTGAATGGCGAGAAACGGCTCGCTCCCCTCTGCACAACAATCGGGATGCCACCTTTTGGCTTTTTGGCGATACGCCGACTTGATCTGCTCAAGGGTGGCATCCGAGCCAACGCCAAGGATCAGATAATAGTCTTTTGCCATCTGCTTCCCCCCGTATTTCAGCTCCGATCCAGTCGTAAGGGGGCCACTGGGCCGCCCCGAGTCTATTTTACAAATCCTGGCAGCCTTTGTCAAGAGGAAATTCAATTGTGTCCAAGTCGGTGGGAAAGTGTTCCAGACGCAGATTCCACCCGTATCACTCTGACCATCTCGGGCTTCTCTCCATTGCTTGTCAAAGCGCTTGACTTGATACGCTTGAGGACTCGCCGCGGGGAGGACAGCGCCGCGTGTATCCTGCAGGAATTTCCACCGACTTTTACACAACCGTTCAAAACACCGAGTTGACAGGTCCTACATCTTGTGCTATGATAGCGCCACTTGAGCAGGGGGATGACATGGATCGACGCGCGTCGTTTCGAAACCTGATGACCAATAGCCTCGACAACCAAGCAGTGGCCCCCTGCCTGCTGTCCAGTGCGATTTCTGTCCACACCACGGAAACCTCGACCACCACTACCCGGCCCGACGCATCGGGCCCCGGATTCGCGCTGGAGAAAAATCGGTTGTCGTAACCATCGACAATTCTGAGGATCGAAAAGGAGCGTGGCGCCATGGGGCCCACGCTTCTTTTGATGTGGGCGGGTGGTCCCAATCGATACACGCAAAAGGGAGGAGAAGGCGAATGTCGTTGCTAACCATGAAATTTGGCGGCACCTCGGTGGGGAGCGTGGAGGCGCTCACCCAAGCTGCCGACATTGTGCTCGAACAGGTCCCACATTGGGATGGGGTGGTGGTTGTGGTCTCAGCCATGAGCGGAGTGACCGACGCCCTGACCCGGGGCGCCCTGACCGCCGCTTCGGGCGATGCCTCGACCTATCAGAACATTGTGAGCGAGTTGCGCACCCGGCACGACGCCACGATTGACGCACTCCTGGACCCCAACGGCGAGCGCACTCTGCTCCTGGCAACGGTCGATCAGCTCTTGGGCGACTTTTCTGCGTTCTGCCAGAGCGTTCACGTCCTGGGAGAGGTCACGCCCCGGGCCATGGACGCCATCGTTTCCACCGGGGAGCGCATCAATGCCCGGGTGTTGGCCGCCCTTTTGCGCCAGAAAGGGGCTCGCAGCCAGGCCGTCGACGCGACGGAACTGATCGTCACCGACGACACCTTTCAGAACGCCGCTCCGATTCTGGACGAGACGCGCGTCCGGGCTGGCTCCCGCCTGGCACCGCTGTTGGCCGACGGTGTGGTTCCCGTGATTACCGGCTTTATCGGCGCCACGCGCGAGGGCACGACCACCACCCTGGGGCGCGGCGGCAGCGATTTCAGCGCTGCGGTGCTGGGCGCGGCCCTCGATGCCGACGAAGTCTGGATCTGGACCGATGTCGATGGGGTCATGACGGCCAACCCGCGCATTGTGCCCGAGGCGCAGGTTATCCCCCTTTTATCGTACGGGGAGGTCGGCGAGTTGGCCTACTTTGGCGCCAAGGTTCTGCACCCCCGCACCATCCGGCCCGTCGTGGAGCGGGGCATTCCCCTTTGGGTGAAAAACACCTTCAATCCGGCCTGCCCCGGCACGCGAATCACCCGCGAAGCAAAGCAGACCAACGGCGCGGTCAAGTCGGTGACGGCCATCGAGGGATTGAGCACGGTCACGGTCGAAGGGCGGGGCATGATCGGCGTGCCGGGCATCGCGGCCCGGACCTTTGCCGCCGTTGCCAGCCAGGGCGCCAGCGTGCTCATGATCTCGCAGGCCTCGTCGGAGCAGTCGATCTGTTTTGTCATCCCCACGCCCGCCGTCCCGGCGGTGGTGCAGGCCATCGAAAAAGAGATGACGCTGGAACTGACCCGCCGCGATGTGGATCGGGTCTGGTCGCAGGACCGAGTCGTGATTGTGACGGCCGTGGGCGCCGGGATGCGCGAGACGCCCGGCATTGCGGCCCGCATCTTTGGGGCGCTGGGCCAAGCCCAAATCAATGTCATTGCCATCGCCCAGGGCTCGTCGGAATGCAGCGTCTCGGTGGTGGTTTCGGCCGACGACGCTGCCATGGCGGTGCGCCAGATCCATCAGCAGGTCATTCTGGCTTCGCCGTCGGGCGCCTAGCCAGGCCAAATCAAGAGCCGCCTCGTCCCAGGGGTGACGAGAAGACAAGGAGGAGATCGCATGGAGTATCACAGTTGGTTGGAATGCACCCGCGGCTGTGGCCGCCGCTATTCCCTCTACGACGTCGTCTATCGCTGCGAGGATTGCGGCGGGCTACTGGACGTGGAACACGATCTGGACGCCCTGCGGCAGCGCAGCGCCGACGATTGGATTCAGCTCTTTACCCAGCGCACGCGAACCACCGAATGGCCCTATGGCAGCGGGGTGTGGGGCAAAAAAGAATGGGTGGCCCCTCAGATCGACAACGAGAATGTGGTGTCGATGTACGAGGGGCACACCAACTGTTTCTGGGCCGAACGGCTGGGCCAGGACATCGGCATCCCCGACCTGTGGATCAAATTGTGCGGCAATAGCCACACCGGCTCGTTCAAAGACCTGGGCATGACGGTCCTGGTGTCGGCGGTGCGGCAGATGATCCACGATGGCAAACCGATCCGCGCCGTGGCCTGCGCGTCGACCGGCGACACCTCGGCGGCGCTGGCGGCCTATGCGGCGGCAGCCGGCATCCCCGCCGTCGTCTTTTTGCCGCGGGGCAAGGCCTCGACCGCTCAACTGGTGCAACCCCTGGCCCATGGCGCGCGGGTGCTGTCGCTGGACACCGACTTTGACGGTTGCATGCGCATCGTGCAAGAGGTGACGGCCGACCCGTCGATCTATCTGGCCAATTCGATGAACGCGCTGCGCATGGAGGGCCAGAAAACCGTCGGTATCGAGATCGTGCAGCAGTTCGACTGGGAGGTTCCCGACTGGATCATCATCCCCGTCGGCAACCTGGGCAACGTGGCCTCGCTGGGCAAGGGCCTGCTCATGATGAAGGAGCTGGGCCTGATCGACCGCCTGCCGCGCATCGCCTGCGCCCAGGCCGCCCACGCCAACCCCCTGTACCTGAGCTACCTGACCGGATTTGAGGAATATCGCCCGGTGGAGGCGACCAAAACCCTGGCCAGCGCCATTCAGATCGGCGCGCCGGTCAGCTACGAGCGGGCGGTCAAGGCGCTGCGCTCCTTCAACGGCATTGTCGATCAGGCCACCGAGGATGAGCTGGCCAACGCTGCCGCCTACGCCGACCGCGCCGGGCTGTACTGCTGTCCGCAGACCGGCGTGGCCCTGGCGGTTCTGTTCAAGCTCGTCGAGCGGGGTCAGGTGCTGCCCGAACACCGGGTGGTGGTCATCTCGACGGCCCATGGCCTCAAGTTCACGGGCTTTAAGGTGGGCTATCACGAGAACACCCTCTCGGGCGTGACGCCGCGCCACGCCAACCCGCCGCTGGAGCTGCCCGCCGATGGGGACGCCGTGCGCCGGGCCATGGACCAGGCCCTCGGCAGTTAGGGGTAGGGGCGCCCGCCACCCACGTGGCGGAGCTGTCACCTTGTCCGCAAAGACTTTATGGCTGCGCATCATAAGGGCGACCCATTCCAGCGAATCGCCGGCTGGCGAAATGGGTTTCGGCCAAGGGTATGGGATGGCCAGAGCCAGGATCGTTCTGGAATGGGTCGCCCCTACAGCGGATCCTGTCTCTGGAGTGCGGCAGCAAGCTGCCGCAGAAATTTTGAAGTGTCCTGGCTTGCCAGGCGCGCACTCGAAAAGCTCGTCGTCATGCCCGCTTGCGCGGGGGTAACGCAGGCCAGTGGAATCTACTCACCTGTGACCGCATCTTGCCTTGATGCGCATGGGGCCCCGGGTTGAAACCGGCCTCTACGGCCCGGGGGGGAAACATCAGACCTCCGAGTTCTTTCAGAACTCGGAGGTCTCGGCCCTTTGCAGCGCTGCATGCGTCGCCCACGCCGACTCCGGGAATGAACCCTTCGGGATGCGGCAGCAAGCGTCCTGCTGGGCAGGCCCGCACTCCAGAGGAATGGCTGCTCAACACCCAAGGGGCGTCATGAACTCACCTACGAATCTGAAATACGCCCAGTTGCTTGGCTTGTCGATCAAAAGTTGACAAGCCGGGCGTTCTGTGTTATCATCCGCTCGCTCGTACAGAAAGGAATGAATTTCATGATGGTCAGCTTTTGGCAACAACTCGTCGGTATAGCGCTTCCTGTGGCCTGTTTGGGGAGTTATGCCCTGTTGCTTGCCGCCCGACGCGAGAGCTTTTTTGGCTACTATTTTGCCTATGCTTCGGCATCAGGCCGACGGCCCGCGTCAGGGGGAGGAACACCGCGGTAAGCGAGTCCAAACCCAGAAAGCCCAGAGCGTGGAGCCACCGGCCCCACGCTCTTCTTATTGGTCCGAAAATCCGTCCAGGGAGGAGAGCCGATGCCTTGTCGAGGAATCCGCGGCGCGACAACCGTCAGCGCCGATTCGGCCGCCGAAATTTGGGAGGCCACTCGCGAGCTGCTTGAGGAGATCGTCGCCGCCAACGACATCCAGAGCGCCGACGTAGCCAGCGCCCTCTTTACCGTCACCCCCGACCTGACGGCGGCCTTTCCGGCGCGGGCCGCCCGCGATCTGGGCTGGCATCAGGTGCCCCTGCTGGACGCCCTGGAGATCCCCGTGCCCGGCAGCCTGCCCCGCTGCGTGCGCGTTCTGATCCACTGGAACACGGAAAAGCCCCAGGCCGAGATCTGCCACGTCTATCTCCGGGGTGCGGCGGCCCTGCGCCCCGATCTTGCCCAAACCAACACCAACCCAGGGAGAGAAGAATGAACCAGGTAGCATTTCAAGGCGAGCCAGGCGCGTATTCTGAAGAAGCCATCCACCAGTTCTTTGGGCCCGACGTGGGCAGCATCCCCTGCCGCAACTTTGAAGGGGTCTTTGAGGCCGTGGAATCGGGCGCTGCCGATTTTGGCGCGCTACCGGTGGAGAATTCGACGGCCGGGTCGATCAACCAGGCCTACGACCTGCTCCTCGACCACGATCTGCGGGTGTGGGGCGAGGTCATTCTGCGGGTGCGGCATGCCCTCCTGGCGCCCCAAGGCGCCACCCTGGATCAAATCACCCGCGTTCGCTCGCATCCCCACGCGCTGGCCCAATGCGAGCGCTACCTGAACAATCGGGGGTGGACGGCCGAGATCGCCTACGACACCGCGGGCAGCGCCCGCATGCTGGCCGCATCGCCCGAGCCGGGCGTGGCCGTTATTGCCAGCCGGTTGGCCGGCCAGCTCTATGACCTTCAGGAATTGGACTATGGGGTTGAGGATGCTTTCTACAACTATACCCGCTTTTTTCTCCTCAGCCATCGCGATCCGCCCCGGGCGCAGCGAAACAAGACGTCGCTCCTTTTTTGCACCCGCCACCAGCCGGGCGCGCTGTACGAGTGCATGGGCGAGTTTGCCAAGCGCAAGGTCAACCTCACCAAGATCGAGTCGCGCCCGCGTGTGAATCGGCCCTGGCAGTACATCTTTTATCTGGATTTCGAGGGGCATTGTCAGGACCCCGAGTGCGAAGCCGCGCTGATGGGCTTGCTGCGCCGGTCGTCCTTTCTCAAGCTGCTGGGCTCGTATCCGGCCGCCACTACCCCCATCCCGGATGAGCCCGATCCGGCAGCCCTGTAGCCAATCCGTGAACACAAATCGCACGCCGAATTCAAATCAGGAGGCCCACATGATCGTCATTATGAAGCAGGGAGCAACCCACAGCCAAATCGTCAACGTGACCGCCCGCATCGAGGGGATGGGCTGTCAGGCCCACATCTCGCAGGGGGAGGAGCGGACCATCATCGGCATCATCGGCAGCGGCCGCCCCCTGAATTGCGAGCAGATCGAGCGGCTGGACGGCGTAGAGCGCACCGTCCCCGTCTTGAGGCCCTTCAAGTTGGCCAGTCGGGACTTTCATCCCCAGGACAGCGTGGTGCCCATCAACGGCGTTTCGGTGGGCGGCGTCAAATTGGCGATCATGGCCGGCCCCTGCGCCGTGGAGAACCGCGAGTCGCTGCTAGAGGCCGCCCAGGCCGCCCGCGATGCCGGCGCCCAGATCCTGCGGGGCGGGGCATTCAAGCCGCGCACGTCCCCCTACAGCTTTCAGGGGTTGGGGGAAGAGGGCCTCAAGCTGTTGGCCGAAGCCCGCCAGCTCACCGGGCTCCCGGTCGTCACCGAAGTCATCGCCCCGGAGCAGGTGCCCCTGGTGGCGACCTACGCCGACATCTTGCAGATCGGGGCGCGGAACATGCAGAACTATGCCCTGTTGCACGCCGTCGGCGAGGCCCAGCGCCCGGTGTTGCTCAAGCGGGGCATGATGTCGACCATCGAGGAACTGCTCATGTCGGCCGAGTATATCCTCTCCCACGGCAACGAACGGGTGATCTTGTGCGAGCGGGGCATTCGCACCTTTGAACCCTACACGCGCAACACCCTGGACATCAATGCCGTGCCCCTCCTCAAACAGCTCAGCCACCTGCCGGTTGTGGTCGATCCCAGCCACGGCACCGGCAAGTGGGAACTG
>CAYVLO010000044.1:0-1995 GCA_964452125.1 uncultured Anaerolineaceae bacterium
ACGGAGCTCGACCGACATTTGACAAGCCGGGCAAGCTGTGGTAGACTCGCCCGCGACAATCAGATACGCAAAGACAGAGATCAGGAATAGTAGGCGCCAAAGCGAGGTCTAGAGAGTCGGGGTCAGGTGGAAGCCCGATACCAGCGCAGGGGTTGAATGGACCTGGGAGTCGCCCGCCGAACGCCATTGGCAAGTAGAAAGGGCCGGAGTCGCCACCGTTATCAGGGCTGAGGGTATCGCTTTTCCCTTGGGGAAGGCCGTACCTGCACAGAGTGAGGCTGGCCTGTCCGAGATCGATCCGCCGTCACCGGCGGATTCTTTTTTTCGGCAGGTGCGCCTAACTGAGGTGGCACCGCGGGTGTCTATGATCGGCATAGAACGCTCGTCCTCTGGAGAGGACGGGCGTTTTTTGTGTTGTCAAAAAATGGGAAATCAAGGAGGGAGACCATGGATCAGCACAAGTATGTATTGAGTGAGAAGGAAATGCCAACCCAGTGGTACAATATTGTGGCGGATATGAAAGAGCTGCCGCCACCCTATCGCCATCCCCTGACGTTGGAGCTGATGGGCCCGGACGATCTGGCGCCGGTGTTCCCGGCGGCGCTCATCGAACAGGAGGTCAGTCGCGAACGGTGGATCGATATCCCCGAAGAGGTTCAGGACGTGCTCAAGATGTGGAGGCCGGCTCCCCTCTATCGCGCCCGGCGTTGGGAAAAGGCGCTGGATACCCCGGCCAAGATCTACTACAAGTGGGAAGGCACCAGCCCGCCAGGCAGCCACAAGCCCAACACGGCCGTGGCCCAGTGCTACTATGGCAAGCAGGAGGGGCTGAAAGGGTTCGCCACCGAGACGGGGGCCGGGCAGTGGGGCAGCGCCCTGAGCTTTGCCGCCAACCTTTTTGGGCTGGAGTGCAAGGTCTTTATGGTCACCGTGAGTTATCACCAAAAGCCCTACCGGCGCATCGCCATGGAAACGTGGGGGGGCTCTGTGGTGCCCAGCCCCAGCATGGAGACCCAGGCCGGGCGGGCCATGTTGGCCCAAGACCCGAACACTAGCGGCAGCCTGGGCATGGCCATCAGCGAGGCGCTGGAATATGCGGTCACTCACGAGGGCTTCAAGTACTCGCTGGGCAGCGTGGTCAACTTTGTGCTGCTGCACCAAACGGTGATTGGGCTGGAAGCCATCAAGCAGATGGAAATGGCTGGCGACTATCCCGACATCCTCATCGGTTGCGCGGGAGGCGGAAGCAACGCAGCGGGGTTGATCTACCCCTTCCTCCGGGAAAAGCTGACGGGCGCGCGTCCCGATCTGCGGGCCATCTTTGTCGAGTCGACGGCCTGCCCCAGCATGACGCGGGGTTCTTATGCCTACGACTGGGCCGATACGGCCAAGACCGGCCCCGTCGCCAAGATGCACACAGTGGGCCATGGCTTTGTGCCGGCGGCCACCCACGCCGGGGGGCTGCGCTACCATGGCATGGCGCCCAGCATCTGCTCCCTGCTTGGCCAGGGCGTCGCCGAAGCGCGCGCCTATCAGCAGAATGCCTGCTTTGAGGCGGCCATGGGCTTTACCCGAGCGGAGGGCATTATCATGGCGCCCGAGACCACCCACGCCATCCGCGCCGCCTATGACGAGGCCCTGGCCTGCAAAGAATCGGGCGAGTCGAAGGTCATCCTCTTTAACGCCAGCGGCCACGGCCACTTTGACCTGGCGGCCTACGACGCCTACTTGCGGAGGGATCTGCCCGACTATGAGCTGGAGGAGGAGCGCATCCAGCAGGCGCTGCTCGATCTGCCGCAGGTGACCGCCTGACGCTGGTTCCACCGCGGCAGCAAGGGCCCTACCAGGGCAGGGGCCGCACTCCAGAGGCTCGGGCGGGGATGCTATTCCCCGCTCGAGACGTCACCCCCGTCGCGAGTACCCTCGCGCGAAAACGGGGGTCCATGGGTCGGGCGCGGCATGCCCCCCCCCGACAAAGGGGAGTGCGGCCAATGT
>CAYVLO010000044.1:2005-12837 GCA_964452125.1 uncultured Anaerolineaceae bacterium
ACCCTGGGGCTAAACGGGGGGGCATGGGTGGGGGGGGGCCTGGCGGCCCCCCAAAATGGGGATGGCGGGCTTTGGTGGGGCGGGCCTTGCCGCGCCCCTACAAACGGCCAGGGGACGACCCCTACGCCAGACCACGTACCTCGCGCTCCAGGCGCTCGTAAAAGGCGACCATAAACGCATGGCGCTCCTCAGCAAGCGCCCGGGCGCTGGCTGTCAGCAACCGATCTTGAATCCGGCGCAGTTTGAATTGGAACTCGTGGACGGGCGTGTGCTCGTGACGCGTATCCCGGGTCTCCACGTACCCCTCGGGCACCTCCCCCCACAGCCGCTGGCCCTCGTGCCCGCCGTAGGCAAAGGCTCGGGCCACGCCGATGGCGCCGATGGCGTCCAGCTTGTCGGCATCGTGCAGCACCTGCGCCTCGAGGGTCTGGGGCGCCGTCTTGCCCCGAAAGCGGTGGGCGGCGATGGCATGGGCCACGGCCTCTACCCGCTCGGGGGGATGGCCCACCAGTAACTGCCGGGCGAACTGGGCGCCGGCCTGGGCGTGATCGTGGATCATGCGGCCGGCCTGCCCGCGGGCCACGTCGTGCAGCAGCGTCGCGGTGCGCACAATCTCCCAATCGGCGCCCTCCTCCCGTGCCAGGCGCTCGGCCAGGGCCAGTACCCGCAGCACGTGATCAAAGTCGTGAATCGCATCTGCGCCGTCATAATAGGTCCGAGCTTCTTCGATAGAGATCAAGGCTGCCTCCCAAAACGTCCGTGCGAGCGTGGACGGGTGTTCTGTGTGCCTATCGGTTATGGGCACGGGGATCGGTCTATGGGGGGGTGCAGGTTGCTCGTCCGAGTTCGCCTGCCATGCACAACAACTCGGCTTTTCCCCGTGCGCTTTCCAAATGCAAGGGGAATGGGGTCATGCACGGGTCAGGACCCGGGGGCGAGGGGTACGGTGAACCGAAAGGTGCTCCCCCGGTTGGGTTCGCTCTCTACCTGCAACTCACCGCCGTGAATCTCGAGGATCTTGCGGGCGATGGTCAGGCCCAGGCCACTTCCGGCCTGCTGTTTGACCATGTCGTGGCCGGCGCGGAAGAATCTATTCTCCAGTTTGGCCAATTCCTCGGGCGATAGGCCGATGCCGGTATCTTGCACGCTCACCCGCAAGTGGGTGGCGACCGGGTGATCGACGGTGACGCGGATGGTGCCGCCATCGGGCGTGTACATGGCGGCGTTGCGCACCAGGCTGGCGGTGACCTGCTCCAGTCGCTCTTGGTTGCCCAGGACCGGGGCCAAGTCCTCTGGGGCCTCGACGATCACGGTGTGACGGCGCTTGTCGATCTCGCTGCGGCAGAGTTCGACGGCGTCGCGGACGATGGGGCCCAGGAGAACCGGCGTGCGGTGCACCTGGGTGCGGCCCGCATCCAGGCGCGAGATGTCGAGCAGGTCGTTCACCAATTGGCCCATGCGTTCCACGTTGGCCTGGATGACGCCCACGAACTGCTTTTGCGTGGGGGTCAGCTCGCCGCCAATGCCCATGCTCAGCATCTTGGCATAGCCCTGCATGGCCGTCATCGGCTGCCTGAGTTCGTGGGCCACAAAGTCCAGCATCTCCGATTGGGCCTTTTCGGCTGCAGAAATGCGCTCGCCAACGGAGGCCCTTTCGATCACGATGGCCATCTGACCGGCGAGGAATTCCAGCCACAGGGCATCGCGCGCGTCAAAGGACCGTTCGTCGCGGCGATTCAACACCCCCAGCACACCGGCGGGACCGTCGCCGCCAGCGACCGGGGCCAACAGCGCCTGCCGGGCAACAATGCCCTCCAGGCCGTCGAGAGCGGGGTCCCAGCGAGGCTCGTCCTGGACGTGGGCGACGGTCATGGCCTGCCCAGCCTGGGCGACCAGCCCGACCAGGCCCTTGCCCAGGACTACCGGCGCAGGCTGGGGTAAAAGGGCGCCCTGATCGCCCACCGCCATGGTCCAAGGCAACGCCCCGGGGGCCGGCGGCGTTAGGCGCAGGAATCCCGCCTCGGCGCCCAACAGGGCCAACGCCTGGGTCAGGATCTGGGTTGCGGCGCTTTTGGGATCCGTTTTCGAGGTGATGGAGCGACCGATCTCGATCAGGGCGGTCATCCCGGTTAGATCGTCGGGGTCCGATATGTTGATCGGTGGGTCTTGACGGCGAGATTCATCCACAACGTTGTCCTCAGGTGATGATAGATGCGAGTGTATCACAGCCTGCCCATGGATGTCAAACAGCGCACCCCATCGGCATCAAGGTAGGGGCGCCCCTCGCGGGCGCTCAAATGTCAAACCCCGCCCGCAGGGTCCATCCAACGTCGTCATGCCCGCGGATGTGCCCGCGTACTTGTGGGCAGCCTCCATCGTTTTTGCAGCCCTATGGACCCCCGCTTCCGCGGGGGCGACAGTCTTATATGGAGTGCGGCAGCTTGCTGCCGAGAAAGTAGCGCAAGCAAGCGTCCTGGCTTGCCAGGCGTGCGCTCCAAAAGCTCGTCGTCATGCCCGCGGAAGCGCCTGCGTACCCGCAGGCAGCATCCATCGTTTTGTGCAACCGCATGGACCCCCTGCTTATGCGCGAGAGTACTCGCGGCGGGGGTGACGGAGTAGGGGCGTCCCTCCCGGCCGCCCCGGCTAGTCCCCCAGCTCCATCCACTGGCCTCCGGTGATGCTCACCAGTTGGCTCGTGGCAATGGGAAAGACGGCGTGCGAGGTGCCCGCCGCGGCCCACACCCTCTCGAATCGACCGAGGCTGCGGTCGATCAGGGTGTTCATCGGCAAAGGATGGCCCACCGGCGGCACGCCCCCCACCTCAAAGCCGGTGTGGTGGCGCACCTCTTCGGGTCGAGCCAGGCGGAGTTGGCGCTTGCTCAGCCCCAGCTCCGCTCGCAACCGCTTCTGGTCCACCTGGCGGTCTCCGGCGCCCAGGACCAAAATCGGGACGCCGTCGGCCATAAAGATCAGCGATTTGACAATGCTGCCCTGGGGAGCGCCCACGGCGCGGGCCGCGGATTCGGCGGTGCTGGTGTCGGCCGGCAGTTCCTGAACTAGGCCCGGATCCAGCCCGCGCTCAGCCAGCGCCGCTTGGACGCGTTCAACGGGATTCGGCAATAGGGTTTCTTGGCACATGGACAAACGGCTCCATCATCAGGGTTTCGAATGGGATGAGCGATTCAGCGCAAAGGTTCTACCCACAGCCTGCCGCCTCCCAACAGGGCGCGGAGCTTTTGTTCCAACTCGGGGCAATAGCGGGTAGTATCGTTGGGAAAGTCGATCTTGACGCGGCCCTGGCCCCCATTTTCCACATAGAGGCTGAATGGGTCTTGGCCTGGGTAGGTGAGCAGCAGGTCGTACACCTGGCCCAGCTTGCGAATCACCTGCTCCAGGTCGTGATTGCGGGGAATGGCCACGTGGAGGTGCGTCCGTTGGGCCGCCTCTTGGGGAGGCGACGAAAAGAGCAGCGGGTCTGCCTCTTCGGGGGGTGGGGAAAAGAGCATCGCGTCCACCTCATCCACCTGCTGGACGGTCATGATCTCGTTGGTTGCCGAATCGACAATGATGCTGGGATCGTTCCCCCGAAAGTTCACCTTGCCCCGCACCACCAGGACCCGCTCGAGCTCCCACAGGTCTTTGGTCTCTTCCCACGTCTTGGGAAAGACCACCAGTTCGACGGTGCCCCCCAGGTCCTCGATCTGGGCAAAGGCCATTTGGGTGCCCTTCTTGGTGATGTGCCGCCGGACGGAGGTGACCAGGCCCGCCACGGTGACGTTGCGACCGGCCATCGTTTCGTCGATCTGTCCCGTCAGGGTGGTGATGGTGTTCTCCAGTTCGGTCCACACGCGGGCCAGGGGATGGTCCGAGATGTAGGCGCCGATCAGCTCCTTTTCCCAGCCCAGGGTCTCTTTGCGCGAGGCCTCTTCGATCTCGGGCAGGTCGTTGGCCAACCGGGCGGTGGCGGCAAAGGTTGGCAGGTCGAACATCGAATACTGCTGGGCCGCCCCGTGGGCCTGCTGGCTGATGGAGATCATCCGATCCATGACGGCCAAGAGCTGCGCTTTGGACCCAAAATCGCTCAACGCCCCGGCCTTGACGAGGCTCTCCAGCGCCCGCCGGTTGACCTGGCGGAGGTCAACCCGCTGGCAAAAGTCGTCGATGTCGGCAAAGGGGCCGCCCTCGTTGCGCGCCTCGAGAACGACGCCCACCGGCCCCTCTCCCACGTTCTTGATGGCGCCCAGTCCGTAGCGGATGGCGGCGCCCGTCTCTCCCGCCGCAGGGTCGTGGATGGTAAAGTCGAGTCCGCTGTCGTTCACGTTGGGCGGCAGCACCTCGATACCCAGCCGCCGCGCCTCGGCGATCAGCAATCCCACCTTGTCGGTGTTGCCCTGTTCCACCGAAAGCAGGGCCGTCATATACTCGACCGGGTAGTGGGCCTTGAGATAGGCAGTCTGCACGGTGATGATGGCATAGTCGGCGGCGTGGGCCTTGTTAAAGCCATAGCGGGCAAAGTACTCGATGTCGTCAAAGATCCCCTCGGCCGTTTCCAGTGGGATCTCGTTCTGCACACAGCCCTCGAGGAACTTGGCGCGGTGTTCCAGCAGGGCCTCCTTGTTCTTTTTGCCCACGGCCTTGCGGATCGTGTCGGCCTCGCCCGGTTCATAGCCCGCCAGTTCGGTCGCAATCTGGATGATCTGCTCCTGAAAGACGATGATGCCGTAGGTCTCTTGCAGGATCGGCTCCAGCCGGGGATGGCGAAAGGTCACGGGCTCTTCACCGTGCATGCGCCGGATGTAGGTGGGAATGTGCTCCATGGGGCCGGGGCGGTACAGCGCCAGTACGGCGACGATGTGCTCGTAGCGCGAGGGCTTCATTTCGGATAGCACCCGGCGAAAGCCCGCCCCTTCCACCTGAAAGATGCCAAAGACGTTGCCGCTGGCCAACAGCGCAAAGGCCTTGGGATCGTCCATGGGGATGTTCTGTTGAGTGAACGTGACCTGGTGCCGCTCCTCGATCAGATCCACGGCCTTGCGCAGGATGGTCAGGGTGCTCAGACCCAAAAAGTCGATCTTGAGGAGGCCCGTATCCTCGAGGACGTCCATGGTATACTGGGTGACGGGCAAGCCCTCGTCGGCGCCCCGGGTGGGACGGTGCAGGGGCGTGTACTCGACCAGCGGCTTGTCGGTCACCACCACGCCAGCGGCGTGGGTGCTGGCGTGCCTCGACACCCCTTCGACCTCGCGGGCGGTGTCAATCAACGTGCGGATATACTCCACGCCCTCGTACATCTGCAGCAGCTCGGGCACCTGGGTCAGCGCGTCGTCCAGCTTGACGCCCGGCCCCCCGGGAACGAGTCGCGCCACCTGGTCGACCTCGCCCAGGGGGATATCGAGGGCGCGGCCCACGTCGCGGAGGGCGGCCCGGGCGCCCAGGGTGCCAAAGGTGATGATCTGGGCCACCTTGTCGGCGCCGTATTTCCTCATGGTATAGTCGATCATCTCGGCGCGCCGGTCGTCGGGATAGTCCAGATCGATGTCGGGCATGCTGACCCGGTCCTGATTCAAAAAGCGCTCAAAGATCAGCTTGGCGCCCAGGGGTTCCAGGTTGGTGATCCCCAGGCCATAGGCCACAATGCTGCCGGCGGCCGAGCCGCGGACGTTCCACCAGATGTCGCGCCTGCGGGCAAACTCGCACAGGTCCCAGACGATGAGAAAATAGACGTCAAAGCCCATGCTGTGGATGATGCTCAGCTCGTGGTTCAGGCGCTTCTGGACCGGTTCCGAGGTAAAGGCTTCGCCGTACAGCTTTTTGAGCCCTTCCTCGGTCAGGTGGCGCAGGTAGGTCTCGTCCGTAAAGCCGTCGGGAATCTCCACTTCGGGCAGGTGATAGCCGGTCCGGTCCAGGTTGACATGGCACCGCTCGGCGATGCGCACGGTGTTGAGCAGGGCCTCGGGCAGATCGGGGAACAGCAGGGCCATCTCTTCTGCGCTTTTGAGATAGTAACTGTCGTTGTTCATCTGCATCCGCGTGGGATCGGTGATCGTCTTTCCGGTCTGGATGCAGAGGAGCACCTCGTGGGCGTGGGCCTGGTCTTTGCGGATATAGTGAGCGTCGTTGGTAGCCACCAGGGGGATGCCGGTTTCCCGGCTCAACTCGATGATGGCCGGGTTGACGGCCTTCATCTCGGGGATGTCATGGTCTTGCAGTTCCAGGAAAAAGCGGTCGGGGCCAAAGACGTCGCGAAACCACAGGGCGGCTTTGCGGGCCTGGTCGGCGCGGTTCTGCAGGAATCCGCGGGCGATCTCGCCCGACGGGCAGGCCGACAGGGCGATGAGCCCTTCGGCGTGGGCTGCCAGGTACTCCCGGTCGATGCGCGGCCGATAATAGAATCCTTCCAACTGGGCCGCCGTGGCAATTTGCATCAGGTTCTTGTAGCCCTGGTCGTTTTCGGCCAGGAGGACCAGGTGTGTGGTTCGGGCGTCCTGATTGGCGTCCTTTAGCGTCATGTCGCGGGGTGAGAGATAGATTTCGCAGCCGATGATGGGCTTGATGCCGGCCTTTTTGGCGGCGTGGTAAAAGTGGAGGCAGCCAAACATCACGCCGTGGTCGGTGAGGGCCAGGGCAGGCATGCCCATGTCGGCGGCGGCCTGGGTCATGTCTTTGACTTTGCCCAGACCGTCGAGAAGGGAAAAGTCGCTATGTACGTGCAAATGGACAAAATCTGCCATGATCTGTCAATCCCGAAATTGAGTTCAGAGGTGGTCGTGGCCCAGAGATGAATACGACCGGTTGCTTGCCGCAGTGGTTTGTCTTTCTGAGGTTTTTGGCTTCTCTGGAGACCACGCTGATTATACCACAAGATCGGGCTTTGGTGAAGGGAAAAATCGCCCGGGACCGGATTTTAACCTTGGTAGCAGGGGGATAGCCGCTGCGCCGGCACCTGTTCTCGACATCGTTCCTGTCCGTGACGGTGGCGGGGTAGGGGCACCCCTTGCGGGTTGCCCCATACGTATCAAGCTAAGCGCTTTGAGACGCGAAAGAGGTGCCCGAGTTCGTTGAACGCTCGACCGGAAGCCTTACAGCGACCAAACAGGGCCGTCACCCCCGCGAAAGCGGGGGTCTATACCCTTCTGGCAAAGGATGGATGCCCGCTTTCGCGGGCATGACGCAAGCCGGCGGGCTTTCCCTTCCTTTAACCATCCTTAACTTGATACGCATGGGGCACCCCTTGCGGGTGCCCGTTCCTGGGTTGCTGCCCCTCCGTGGCGGGCGAGGCATTCCCAGGAACCTGTGGGTAGGGCCTACGCTCTGCGCCTCGTCCTCGGGGCGCAGATACCTGGCATACGTGTAGGCTGCCCCGAGGACGAGGCCGTGCGGACACGGGGCAGCGAGCAGGGGAGCACATAGAGACCGGCCTGCCGGAGACCGACCAAGCCGGTTTGCCTCCGACGCAACCGGATTGGGTCCGGGCAACGCATCAAATGCGGGGGGCCGGGGGCCGCAGGCCCCCGGCGCGGGGTGTGGGGGTGCGCGGGCACCCCCACAAATTCCCTGCGCTGCAAGAAGGCACGCCTCTCGGAGGTCTGGACCTTGCGGGCGAGAAATCGGGCGCCTGCGAGGGGGCGCCCTACCTCCGGGTGGCGGCGGGGGCGACCGCAAGGGTCGCCCCTACCACGCGCCCGGAATGCTACCCAACTGGGTCGGGATCGTGGGGCGAGATGCGGATGACGCGCTCGTTGGAATAGGTGACCAGCCCGGTCGCCGCGCCGGGAATCCGCCGCACGTACCGGCGCCGCGTGTAATCTACGGCGACGTCCGCTTCCCGGTACAGCTTGGAGAATCGAGCGGCCAGCCCGGCAGCATAGTGGAGGGTGGCGGGCGGCAGCTCCTGGGCGCCGGAGCGGACGATCACGTGGGCGCCCGGCACGCCCCGGGCATGAAACCACCAATCATCGCTATCGGCCCGGCGAAAGGTCACCTCGTCGTTTTGGCGGCTGTTGCGGCCCACCAGGACGGTGAGTCCATCGGGTGAGGTCAGGCTGAGGGGCTGGCTGGCGACGGTCCGGCTCTCCTTTCGCTTCCGAGAGCGCAGATAGCCCGCCTCCATGCACGCGGCCCGCACGCTGTCGATGTCGGGGCGGCTGGCGGCCAACTCCAGGTCGGTCTCCAGTTGGTCCAGGTCGTCCAGTTGCAGGGTGACCTCCCGCAACCGGGCGGGGCCGCCCTCGACGGCCTTTTGCGCCTTGCGATAGCGGCCAAAGTAGGTTTGGGCGTTTTCCGAGGCGGTTTGGGCAGGGTCCAGGGGGATGCGCAATGGCTCGCCCTCGCCGGTATCGGCCAGCAGTTCTGTGTCGCCTGGCCTTATGGTGTGGGCGTAGGCCAAGATCCACTCGCCCCAGAGGCGTAGCGTGTCGGCCTCGGCGGCCTGGTCCAGTTGCTCCTTCAAGGCGGCCTGGCGGCGCTGGAGCCGCGCCCGCGCCGCGTGGAGGACCTCCCGGATGGGGCGTTTGGCCGCCAGGTAGGGATCGGCGCTGGCCTGATCGCTCACAAAGCGCTCGATGGCCTCGCTGATGGAAGGAACGGGCAGGGGCTCGGCGCGATGGGTGAGGGGGTAGGGGGCATACACGACGGCCCGGCCCTCTTCCAGCACTATCGTTGGTTGCCATAGGCCGGTTTCCAGCGGCGCCAGCAGCTCGTCGATGGCACTCAGGAGGGGGGAGACCTTGCGGACATCGCGGGCCGCGGCGCGGGGGTTGCCCATCGCCCGGAAGGCGATCTCTCGGGCCAGCAGCGGGCTGATGCCTCGCAACCCCTGCACCAAGGCCTTCCAGATCGGGGCGCCGGGGTCGGCCTCCAAAATCTCTCGGAGGCGGTATTCGGTCAGGTCGGACGGGGCCAGCTTTTCCTGGGCCGGAGGCGGTTGGTAGGGCTGGGCCGGCAAGATCGGGCGGACCGAACTGATCTGGGATCCGATCCGCTTTACGGCGTCGAGAACGCGCCCAACCCCATCCACGAGGATGATGTTGGAATGGCGACCCATCACCTCGACCACCAGCTCGCAGAGTCCCCATTCGGGATGTTCGAATTGAAGGCGGAGGATGCGCTCGTAAGGCGGCTGCTGGATCTGGCTGAGCCGGGCGCCCCGCACATATTTGCGCAAAAGCACCACCAGGCTCAGTTCCTTGTCCACGCCGCGGCGCAGCTTTTCCGTGGAAAGATGGATGCGCCCCATCTCGGCATGGGCCGAAGCGATCAGTTGGTGGCGTTGTTGCTGGGCATAGATCTCCAGGCCCACCGACAGGAGGTCGGGCAGGAGGACCTTTTGCACGCGCCCGCCCAAGACTGTGCGGCGCAGCTCATCGGCCACACAGGCCAGGGTCAGGGCATCGAAATACATGGGGACTCCCCGGGGCTACCAGTCCAAATGGAGGGCTCGGATAAAGGTATCGAGATCGTCCCCGCCATGTACGCGCACGCGCTTCAGAGTAAAGAGGTCGTCGGCGGTGTGGGTGGCGCCCTGTTCGATGGTCACCGCGCCCCAGAAATTGGCGGAGCGAAGCACGTCGATGACGTATGGGTCATAGCGACCCGATGGATAGGCAAAAAAGTGGGTGGGTTCGCCGGTTCGGGCCTCGATGGCCTCTTTGGGCGCCAGGATCTGAAAGACCAGGAATTGAAAGCCCCGGTTTCGCATGTCGGGGTGGTTGTAGCTGTGGGGTTCAAAGCGCATCCCGGCGGCGTGCATCTCGATTACTTGATCCCACGACAGGAACTCGGGATCTCCCCGGTCCAGCATGGCCGAAATGAGGAAAAAGGTACCGGTGAAGCCATAGCGTTTGAGCAGCGGGAAGGCGTGCTCGTAGGCATCGGCATAGCCGTCGTCAAAGGTGAGGATCACAGGCTTGGGCGGCAACGGCTGGCCCTGAGTCAGATGCAGGGCCAGATCCTCCAGGTTGATGCTCTGGTAGCCTTCCTGTTTCAGGTAGCGCAGTTGCTCCTCAAATCGCTGCGGTGGGACCGACAGGTCGACGCGAACCGCATTGGCGCCTTTGGGCGGCGTCTCGATATAGTGGTACATGAGGATGGGGACCTGGGCCTTGCGCTCCACGCCATCGGGAGTGGGCAACAGGGGCGTCGGTGTGAGGGTGGGGGTTGGCGTCTCGGTGGGCGTGGGGCTGGGTGTCGCCGTGGGCGGCGCCGTGGGCGTATGCGTCGGTGTCGGCGTGGAGGTGGCGGTCGGCGTTGTGGTGGGCGTCGAGGTTGGGGTGTACGTGGGCGTGGTGGTTGGCGTTGGGGTGGGCGGGTCGGTGGGCGCCCAGGTCGCCGTCGCCGTGGGCAGAGGCGCCGAACCCGCATTGCCCGTCTGCCAATAGGCAACGGTAATGAGAAATGCCACCAGGGGTAGGGGCAAGATCTGAAACCAGCTTTTCCACCGAGGCTTGTTCGCGTGACGCAAGATACTTGAGACTCCTCCGATTCCATCTAAAGATACCGCAACTGTCGCGAACTGTCAAATGCGTGGCTGGCCCTGAGGTTTCTGATCCCAAAGGGCTCGCGCGAGCTCGCCCCTGAGCGGTCAGGTAGGGGCGACGCATGCGTCGCCCCGTATGGTGGAAGCGGAAGCCCCAGCTCTGCGGCACCAAGCGTCCTGCCAGGGCAGGCACGCACTCCATATAGGAGCCGTCGCCCTCGCGGAAGGGGGGCATTGGTTATGCCCGTCGGAAGGATCGCCTAGCCACGAATGACGCGAGTCCTACGAAATCACCGATGCTCATTGTCTGTCCCGAATCGAGCCCCTGAGGTGGGCGAGGCATTGCCGGCAACTGCGT
>CAYVLO010000045.1:0-3618 GCA_964452125.1 uncultured Anaerolineaceae bacterium
GTTGCTCCAACTCACCCCCCAAAAAATAATACCCAATAGCTAAACGGCGCACGCCCTCCGATCTTGGTGTTTGGCGTTGGTTGTGGTATGATTACGCCCGGTGAGAAGCTGCGGCAGAGGCCTGCCGCTTGGCGACCGACAAGGGAGGGGAACCGGGTGAAGGCAAGTTGTGGTGCCACGGTGCGCCGGATCTGGGAACGGGGGGGAGATGCCCTCCTGTTCGCTGGGTTATTCGTCGCGAGCCTGGCCCTCTATTTGCACACAATGGCCCCCTCGGTGGCGACTCTGTTCGACGACAGCCTCGAGTTTCCCCTGGCCGCCCACCAGTTGGCCATTGCCCACCCCACCGGCTATCCCCTGTACATGTTGTTGGGCAAGGCCTTCACCTTGGGTCCGGTGCCGAATCCGGCCTGGGCCGTCAACTTGCTCTCGGCCCTGTGCGGGGCGTTGGCTGTGGCCTGGGTGTACCGGTTGGGTCGGGAATGGACCCGCCGTCGATGGCCGTCTTTGCTCGGCGCGGCGGCGCTGGCCGTCTCGCCCATCTATTGGTCGCAGGCGATTGTGGCTGAGGTGTATGCCCTGAATGCCTTGTTCGTGGTCGCCACGCTGTGGCTGACTGTGTGGTGGACCCGCCAGCCTTTGGCCCCGGTCGAGCCCTTTTCCTCGTTGCTGGTGGAACCACCGGGGCAAAAGCCCCTTTTCTTGCCCGGCGAGAGCTGGTGGCTGCGGCTGCCCGTGCCGGTGCGGAGCTGGGCCCACCGGATCCACCGTGTCTACCGTCGATTTTACCCCCCGGTGTTGCCCAGAGAACGCCTGCGCTTGCATCCGCGGATCTATGGGCTGGCGGCCCTCTATGGGTTGAGCCTGACGCACCACCGCACCATGCTCCTCCTGGCTCCCGTGCTGCTGGTGTTGGCGGCGGTGGTGGAGCGGCGCGTGTTCAGTCGCGCCGCCCTCCTCGGTCCCGAGCACCCCGACCGCCCGCGCTGGCGGCAGGTGCTCGGTCGCCCCATCGTCCTCCTGGCGATCTGCTTCTTGGCGCCCTTGTTGCTCTATGCCTATCTTCCCCTGCGGGCAAATGTGGGTTCCCTCGACGGCCTCTATACACCCACGTGGCGTAGCTTCTGGGGCTGGGTAACGGGTAGCATCTACAGCTCTTTTCTGGGCGACAACCCTCTGGCCCGAAACCTGGATGCGGCTTTTTACGCCCGGCTCTTCTGGCAACAATTCGGTCCGGTGGGCCTGGCGCTGGCCCTGCTGGGCTTGCTACGGCTGCTCGGCAAGCCCCGAGCGTTGCTCCTGACAGCGGGGGCTTGGGCCGTGTACGTCCTGTTTGCTGTGCTGTATCGTGTTCCCGACGTCGAGGTGTTCTTTATTCCGGCCTTTTTGATCGTCGCCCTCTGGATCGGCGTGGGGCTGGACTATGCTGTGGATCTATTGCGGCCCCGAGGCCCTTCCATGGCCCTGAGGAGGCTGTCGGCCCTCTGCGCCGTGGGCCTGGTGCTCGCAGCCCTGGTCCAACCCCTTATCATCGGCCTGCGGGCGTACCCCGATCTGGATCTGAGCCAGCGCTGGATTGTCCACGACTATGGCCACTATGTGTTGCAGGAGCCCCTGCCGGAGGATAGCACGGTGGTCGGCCTTTTGGGCGAGATGACGCTGCTGCGTTACTTTCAGCGCACGGCTGGGCTGCGGCCTGACCTGGAGACCATTGTGGCCGACGACGAACAGGAGCGCAGGGAGGCGGTCGAAGGGGCGCTTGCCCGCGGGCGCACCGTCTACATCACCCGGCCTTTGCCCGGATTGGAAAAGGATCACACTCTCGACTCGGTCATTGGCCTGATCGACGTCGTCGGCCATCTGGAGACCTTGATCCGCGTGGACGCGCCCGACCCGGTCCCCACCGACATCCCGCGACCGACCGATCGGGAGCTGATCCCTGGCCTCCGCCTGCTGGGGTATGGCGCCTGGGAGCATGGGGGCCATTGGCAGGGGTGGGTGCGCCTGCGCCTGTGGTGGCGGGCAGAGACCCGATTTGACGAGCCGCTCAAGCTGTCGGTGCGATTGCTGAACGCCCAAGGCCAGACGGTGGCTGCCGCCGACGCCGAACCGGTAGCGGGTGCGTATCCCACGACGGCCTGGCGGCAGGGGGAGATTGTGCTCGACGCCCACGAGATCGCCTTGCCGGCAGGGCTGCCGCCGGGCGACTATGCGCCGCTGGTCATCGTCTACGACCCGGCTACGGGCACGGAGCGGGGCCGCGCCGAGTTGGCTCCGATTGCCTTGCAGGGGAATCCCCATCGACCCCCGCAGCGGGCTCTCGAAGCGACGGTGGGGCGCACGCTGTACGCTCGATTGGGCGACCTGGAAGTTTTGGGGGCCAGCGCACCCTCCGAGATTTCGGCTGGCCCCGATGGCACTTTGTCGGCGACGGTGTGGTGGCAGGCGCTGGCTCAACCACAGGGGGATCTGCGGGCGGTCCTTTGGCTCGCCGGCGATCACGAGGTGGCCTTGGGCGAGGTTCCCGTGGGCGGGCTCTTTCCAACGACCGCCTGGCAGCCTGAGCAGGTGGTCCGCCAGGGAGTGGACCTTCCTCTTCCGGGCGACATCGCGCCCGGCGCCTATCAGCTCCGGATGCGGGTCGAGCGGGATGGGCGGCCTGTGCCCTGGAGCCGCGGCTGGCTGCCGCTGGGCAGCGACCTGAATCTGGGATCGGTGCGCATTCGTCCCTAGACAAAAAATCCTTTGACCTCCTGGCTGAACCTGCCATTTCAATTTGTCAAGCCATCGGGGATGTGGTAGACTAGAGCCGATCCTGGCACCGCTCGGCTCAGCGCGAGCGATTCTAATTTTGATCAGGTGGATGTGCCTGTGCGTGTGCTGTTTATTGCTCAACAAATCGACTACGAGCCTCAGGGCATCATGTTCCTGTCCAGCGCGCTCAAGGCAGCAGGCCATCAGGTGGATTTGGCCGTCGCAGCCCATCACGATCCGCTGGATGTGGCTCGCCAGTTCCGGCCTGACGTAGCGGCCTATTCGGTGATCACCGGCTCGCAGCGGTACTACCTGGACCTTAACCGTCGGCTCAAGGCCGAACTACCCGACCTCTTTTCCGTTTTCGGCGGCCCTCATCCCACCTTTTTCCCCGAGATGGTCAAAGAGGATGGGGTGGACGGCATCTGCCGGGGAGAGGGAGAGGGGGCGCTGGTGGAGTTGGTCGACGCCCTGGCAGCCGGCGGGCGCAGCGCCGTTTTGGGGATAGAAAACTGGTCCTTCTGCCGGAATGGAAGTGGCGACCACGACTGCACCGTGGTCAATCCGGTGCGGCCCTACGTGGATGATCTGGACGACTTGCCGCTTCCCGACCGGGCGCTGGTGTACGAGCGGGATCCCATCGTCGCCCGCAGCAAGATCAAGCACTTTCTGACAGGTCGCGGCTGCCCCTACAACTGCACCTATTGCTTTAACCATGCCCTGTCCGAGATGTATCGCGGCAAGGGACGGCGCTTTCGCCAGCACAGCGTCGATCATGTGATCCACGAGATCGCCTGGGTGCGGGAGAACTATCCGCTGGAATTTGTCGTCTTTGTTGACGATACTTTTGTGCTTTCCAACGAC
>CAYVLO010000045.1:3628-11534 GCA_964452125.1 uncultured Anaerolineaceae bacterium
TTGCTGTCAAGTACCCACGCCAGATCGGGTTGCCCTTTTTCTGCAACACCCGCGCCAACCTGGTGACGGCCGAGCAGGTGCAGCTTCTCAAGGCGGCCGGCTGCTATTCGGTCAGTATGGGCATCGAAGCGGGCAACGACCGGATCCGCAACGACCTGCTCAAGCGTCGGATGGACAAGGCGCAGATATTGGAGGCGGCGCGCCTCATCCGGGAGGGTGGGCTCCAGTTCACCACAACCAACATGATCGGCTTGCCCACCAGCACGCTGGCCGATGATTGGGAGACGTTGGAGCTCAACATTCAGGCCCGGCCTTCCTATGCCCACGTGTTTATCTTTCAGCCCTACCCCCGCACCGAACTGGGCGAGTTCACCCAGGAGCAGGGATTGATGGTGGGGACGTTTGACGATATTGGCGAAGTGGCGTGGGATCACTCGGTTCTCGAATTCGATGAGGGGCACAAGCGAGGCCTGGCTGTATTGCAGCGCTTTTTTGCCATCGGCGTCGAGTGGCCTTGGTTGGTTCCTCTCATCAAAAAGCTGACGCGGCTGCCCGATAACCCCATTTTCTGGCTTTTCAACAAGGGCTGGAAGGGGTGGGCCATCAAGAATCGAGTCCACCCGGTCAAGCTCAGTGTCGGGGAAATGCTCGAGACGGCGTGGCACTTTATGCGCATCAAGTCGTAATGCAAGGGAGTCTGGATTTTGCATCTTTTGTTTATTGTCAAAGAAGTGGATAACGAACCCAAGGGGATCTTGCTCATCAGCAGCATGCTCAAACAAGCCGGCCACCGGGTGAGTCTGGTGGTTTCCACTGAAGAGGATCCCGTGGAGGCAGCCGTCCGTTTGCAGCCCGATGTGTTGGGCTATACGGTGTACACCGGGCCGCACACCTGGTATCTGGAGCTTAACCAGCGCATCCGGGCCCAACTGCCGGGTGTTTTTTCCATTTTCGGCGGCCCTCACCCCACCTTTTTCCCCGAGATGATCGAGCGCGAGGGGGTGGATGGGATCTGCCTTGGCGAGGGCGAGTACGCCACGGTCGACTTGTTCAATGCCCTTGAGCGAAATGGCGCTGGGGTGACCCTGGCCGATCCGGCGATCCCCAACTGGTGGTTCAAGCACAACGGCGAGATTGTCCGCAACCCCCTGCGCTCACTCCTGACCGGCGAAGAATTGGACCAGTTGCCATTGCCGGACCGCGATCTGTTGTATGCGGCCCACGAACCCAGCCGGCGCACCAAGATCAAGCCGGTCATCACCGGGCGCGGCTGCCCCTACGATTGCGCCTTTTGCTTTAACAAGGCCTATTCCGATCTGTACCAGGGCAAGGGCCGGCGTTTCCGGCGGCGCAGCCCCGATAGCGTGATTCGCGAGCTGCAAGAAATCACCACACGCTACGACGTGCGCTTTGTGCTCTTTATGGACGACACCTTTATTTTGCAGGACGACTGGCTGCAGGAGTTCATGGCCCGTTACAAGGCCGAGATCGGCCTGCCTTTCTGGTGTCAGGTGCGGGCCAATTTGGTGACCGACGAAAAGATCGCGCTGTTCAAGGATGCGGGCTGTGTGTCGGTCAGCTTTGGCCTGGAAGCGGGAAACGACCACTTGCGCAATGTGGTGCTGAACCGCAACATGAGCCGGGAAGAGATCCTGGGCGCCGCCGAGATCCTGCGCCGCCATGGTATTGCCTTTATGACCAACAACATGCTCGGGTTGCCCACCGGCAGCCTGGAGACGGATCTGGAGACCCTGGACCTTAATATCCAGTGCCGGCCGGCCTATGCCAACGTGTTTCTGTTTCAACCCTACCCCAAGACTGGCCTGGGAGAATGGGCCTATCAGCACGGTTGGATGATGGGCAGCTTTGACGATCTATCCGGTTCGGTCAGCGACGACACGGTCATCAAGTTTGGCAGCGAACAAGAAAAGCATCAGATAGAGAACCTGCAAAAGCTGTTTGCCCTGGCTGTGGAATTCCCCGTGTTGGTGCCCGTGGTTCGGCGCCTGATCCGCTGGCCGCTTCATCGGCCCTATTGGTTGGTGTACAAGTTGTGGAAGGGATGGGCCATCAAAAACCGGATGTTCCCCTTCCGGATGACGCCGAAAGAGTACCTGGATTCGGCGCTGGCCTACATGCGCATCAAGAGCCAGTAGGAGACAGGCAGGAGGTGACGCGAGATGTTCAAGGGAGAACGATGGCATAAAGGCATTGTGGGGATACTGGCTGTGTGGTTGGCGCTCGGTGGGTTGATAGTCGCCCACCTGACGACGCCCCGCGATCCGGTTCATGCGGCGGTGTGCTGGCAGGCCGAGATCACCGAGCAGTGGCCCGATGTTGCATTGGCGGGCAGTGTACTGCGCGTTTCGGTGCAGGGAAAGCCAGGGCTGCCGGTCACCATTCGCTCGCTGGGTGACTTTGAGTCGGTGGGCTACACAGGCACCAAACCCGAATACGGCCCTGCTGTCGCCGAATTTGCGCCGCTGAGCAAGGGAATCTATTTTGTGGAACCCCAGGGCCTCGGCCTCGTGTTCGAGGTGTTCTTGGATGGCAAGCACTATACGCGCATCGATTTCACCCCCTTGCCCTGCGCCGCGACCCCAACCTCCTTTCCCCGTCCGACGACGGTTGCCCCCCCTCCCCAGCCAACGGCTACCCTTCGGCCAGTAGTGACGCCCACGCCGTTGCCCGTCGTTCCCACGCAGCCAGTCCAGCCGCCCCAATCGGCTCCTCTATGGCGCGGTCGGGTGGTCGAGCATCGTCAGGATCTGGAGGGTCGCTATTTTGCGACCATCGCCGTGCGCGTCATCGGGCAGCCGGCCGGGCATCCGGTTCAACTCCAGACCGAGAATTGGAGCGCCGCTTGCACCACCGGCACCAAACCGGAGTATGGCCCCGATGCCTGCGAATTCGGGGCGCTCAATGCCGGGACGTATCGCGTCACCCCCAAGGGGCTGGATGCATCGCTGGATGTGGTCGTGGGCCTGAAGGATTTTGTCCTGGTTGAATTCTACTATGCCGGGCCCCAGCCCAAGACCCGTTGGGTCGGCTCGGTGGTTGCCAATACCAGCGGCAGTGAGGCGACTCAGCATGTGAATTCGGCCATCACGGTCATTGTCTCGGGCAAACCCTGGTACGAAGTGGATATCTATACCGACGGCTGGAGCAGCGTGGCCCAAACCGGGTACAAACCCGAATATGGTCCCGACGCCTGCGAGTTTGGCGGGCTGCGAGCCGGAACCTATACCATAGCGCCCAAGGGTTTGGGCGCCGGTGTGCAGGTGACCGTGGATGGTTGGGGATGGGCCAAGGTTGTGTTCACCGAAGTGGCCGTCGCCCCGGTCCCTCAGCCCACCCCTCGCCCGACATTGTCGGTTGAGCCCACGCGGGTCGTCGCCGCCACTCCTGTGGCCTCGCCCCAGCCCACGGTGACGCCTGCCTCTGCTTCCTGGAAGGGGTGGGTGGCGAGCAACACCAGCGGAACTCGGGAGGGCGCCGGCGTCTGGTCGGTGGTCATCGTGCGCGTGCTGAATCGAGGGATCATGCCGGTGACCATCTCGGGTGGGGGCGGCTGGAGCACCACCTGCCTGACCGGCACCAAGCCCGAATATGGACCCGGCGCCTGCGAATTCGGCGGGCTGTGGCCGTCCACCTACTATGTCCGCCCGGAAGGATCCGATACAGAGGTCGAGGTGACCATGGATGGTCTGGGGACGGCCATTGTCGAATTTATGGCGCCCTGATCGGGCTTGGCTAGCCGGGCAACCAGAATTGCTTGCCCTGGATAATCACCCGGCGTTTCCATTTTTGGGGAAAGAGGCGTTGCCAACGCGGCCAAACATCATTGGGCTGAAGGGCGACCGTTTTCGGCGCCGGGAATCGGATTACCAGGGCAGAATCGCTTTGAACGGTCATTTCCTCGGCATCGAGCATCGGGTTCTTGTTCGCGAATAGGGTGGACAGGTCCATAAGGAAGCTACCTCAGGGGGAAAACCAGAGGGGGTTCGTCCTCTGGGGCAATGTCTACGATCTTCCAGGTGCGAACTGGGTTGCCTGCTGCGTCGCCCCAATAACCGCCAGGCACCAGCAAGTAAAAGGCATAAACCTTTTCGTTTCTCGTAGGGCTGCCGATCGACACTTGCACCACGGCGCCTCCGGCATTGCGGGGATTCTGGGTCACACCGGCATCGCAACAGGTGGTCCACCATTCGGTGTTCAGGATGCGGTGCTGGATGTCGGGTCCATACCCAAAGAGTTCCTCCAAGACCTCCTTGCGGCGCTGGAGCAACTCATCGGGCGCCGAGTCGCTCACGGTCCAGGAGGCCAGCGCCGCATCTCGGTCGCCTCGAGCGATGGCGTGGATCAGGTCGGCGACCTGTTGCCGGGGAGTCTGTCCGGTGGCCTGCTCGATAATCCGATTGAGATAGCCACAATTGAGCTGGGAACCTAAACAGGCAAGCAGGGTCAGGGTGGTCAAGGTGAGTCCGGCCCGGAGGGCAAGGGTTCGCATTGGTTTTCGGCTCCTTTTCCGTAGGACGATCCAATTATACGTGGAGATAAAGGGGCCTGCCTGACGCTTTTCCGGTGGAAAAACCACGGTGGAGAATTGGTTGTTGCCTGGGCCGGTGAAAAAACCGGCGATAACAAAACATGTTGTCAGATGTTGTACTATTTGACGATGCAAACGATCTGTGTTATGATGGCGCTGTTAGTGGGAAACAATCCTCACCCAATGCGATGCTCTCAAAGCTCTCGGTCAGCCCTAATCCTGCCTGGCACGAGATGTTGGCAAAGGAAATGTGCGAGTCTGCTCTGCAGGATCGACGGTCTCCCAAGGTTTGATGCCCATTCTGGCAACGCGCGTTCGCGCGAGTGCGCGAACAAATCCATGATGTTTCACAGTCTGGACTTCCCAAAGATGGTTGCCGTATCCTAAGGAGTTGCCCTGTGTGCGCTTGGGCAACGGACATGTGTCACGTACATTGCAGTCTAGAGAGAAAATTCCTGGAGAGAAAAAGTGAATATAGTTGAGCTCGAAACCAAGACGCTTAGTGAGCTGCAGGATCTAGCTCGCGAGCTTGACATTACGGGCTACAGCCGGTTAAAGAAACATGACCTGGCCATGCGACTCTTGCAGGCGCAGGCCGAGAGCCAGGGGCTCTTGTTCGGGGGCGGCATTTTGGACGTCGTCGCCGATGGCATCGGGTTCCTTCGCCACGGCGATCTGTTGCCCAGCCCCGATGATATCTATGTCTCTCAATCGCAGATCCGACGTTTTGGCCTGCGAGCTGGGGATACCGTTATCGGCCAGGTGCGTCCGCCCAAGGAGAACGAGAAATATTTCGGGTTGCTCCGAGTAGAGACGGTGAACAATCAGGATCCCGAGCAGGCCAAGCGGCGGCCCTGGTTTGACCGGCTCACCCCGATTTTCCCTCGCGAGCAACTTCGTCTGGAATATGGCCAGTTCCCTCTATCCAATCGCCTGTTGGACATACTCGCTCCCATCGGCCGAGGGCAGCGCGGCCTGATTGTCTCGCCTCCCAAGGCCGGCAAGACGACGATCCTCAAAGAGATCGCCAACGGCCTGTCGGCCAATTACAACGATCTGCACTTGATGGTTGTCCTCATTGGCGAGCGCCCGGAGGAGGTGACCGATATGGCCCGCTCGGTGGAAGCTGAGGTGACGGCTGCTACTTTCGACGAGCCGGTTCAGCACCACGTGCGCGTGGCTGAGATGGCCCTCGAACGGGCCAAGCGCCTGGTGGAAGTGGGTCGGGATGTGGTCATTTTGGCAGACTCGATCACGCGCCTGGCGCGGGCGTACAACCTGGTGGTTCCACCCAGCGGCCGCACCCTCTCAGGCGGTATCGATCCGGCGGCGCTCTACCCGCCCAAGCGCTTCTTTGGGGCAGCCCGTAACATCGAAGAGGGCGGCAGCCTGACCATCATTGCGACCTGCCTCGTCGACACGGGAAGCCGCATGGATGATGTGATCTATGAGGAGTTCAAGGGTACAGGCAACATGGAGATGCACCTCCACCGCAAGCTGGCAGAGCGGCGCATGTTCCCGGCTATCGACATCGAGCGTTCCAGCACGCGGCGCGAGGAGTTGTTGCTGTCGAAAGATGTGTTGGGTCGTGTCTGGACTCTGCGGCGAATGATCGATGCCTTGGGCGGCGGCGCTGATGCCGTCGAGCCTGTGCTGGATCGGTTGCGAAAAACCCGAAGCAACGCCGAATTCCTGGCTTCGTTGAATCGAGAAGTGTAGCACTCCCATGGGTTGGCGTTGGGAAACGCACGCGCGTGGAAATTTGCCCTCCAGCCATTCTGTGGTATAATGACTACGCCGCATGATACCAGTCCTGCGGCGCAATCATTGTGGAGTGAATTATGATAGAATCGCAGACCAAGCTCCCTGTGCAGGAAGAAGGTTCGGCGAGAGGTTTGACCAAGGGACGGCAGGTGGTTTCGGCCGTTGCCGAACGGGTCGAAGGGTGGGCCCGAGACTTGCCAGGGACTCGAATTGCGGGACTGTGGGGTCAGGTTCTTCCCCTTATAATAGATCTGAAAAAGACACCGTTCCGTTCCTTTTTTGCCCGTATTCTAAACTCAATACGAAACGCCAGTGGAGAGGATTCCCTTTACAGCCGTTACGCTCTCCATTTGGTGGTGGTGTTACTGGCCACTGGCGTCGTGGGTGTTAGCCAGGTGACCCTGCCCCAGATCGATTTTGAACTGCCCACACCTACCCCTGCCCCTGAGCTGGGCACGCACACGGTTGCCAGCGCGCCGACCAACCGCGGGGGGAATCGCCTCGCTGCCAATTCGGCCTCCCTATTCCAGGCGCCTGTGGCTCACACGACCCTGGCAGAGTGGGATAGGATGCAGATCATTACCTATACCGTCAAGGCCAACGACAATGTGTGGGCCATTGCCCAGGGCTTTGGGTTACAGGCCGAAACCGTATTGTGGGCGAACTCTGAAGTGGAATCTCAGCCAGACCTCTTGAGGGTTGGTCAGGAATTGGTCATCCTGCCGGTCGATGGCATTTACTACCAGGTCCAAAAGGGCGATACGCTCGAAAGCATCGCCAAGAAATTCAAGATCACGACCGAAAAGATCGTCGAATTCAAGGGCAACGATCTAGAAGAGCCCTACACCCTCGCGGCTGGCCAAAAGCTGGTGCTTCCTGGCGGCAAAAAAGAGATGCCACGCACCAACTATTCCAACTACTATCCGATGACGCAGGTGGGTTCCGCTCCCGCAGGGGCAGCCCAGGGCTCGGGGCGGTTTGCCTGGCCCACCCGAGGCACTCTCAGCCAATTGTACTGGAGCGGCCACCCGGCCATTGATATTTCGAATCGGACGGGTACGCCGATTCTCGCGGCGGATGATGGCTATGTCGTCATGTCCGGGCGGGATACGTGGGGGTATGGCAACCAGGTGGTGATCGACCATGGCAACGGCGTCAAGACGCGGTACGCCCACCTGAACACCATTTTGGTCAAGGCCGGGCAGTCGGTCAAAAAGAACCAGCAGATCGGCACGATGGGCAGTACCGGACGCTCGACGGGGCCCCATCTTCACTTTGAAATCATCGTCAACGATGTGCGCCGGAACCCGATGGGGTATCTGCCTTAACGGAAGAGACAACCAGATAGAAAACGGGCGCGAGATCGAACCTCGCGCCCGTTCGAGTTTTAAAAGGCCAACGATGGCTGTGACGAGTCTCCGTCAGGGTCGCTCAGCCCTGGACTGGTTCTCGCACAGGGTGCCCACAAAGCAGTCGGCCCCTGCCATCCTTACGGTGGGAGGGGCCGACGATTCAAAATTCTTGTGGACCGGCAATTATCTAGGGAAAGAGCCCTCGCGATTGCACGGCTTCAGCAACTCTGCCGATGGCCAA
>CAYVLO010000045.1:11634-12808 GCA_964452125.1 uncultured Anaerolineaceae bacterium
TCTAGGGAAAGAGCCCTCGCGATTGCACGGCTTCAGCAACTCTGCCGATGGCCAACATACTGGCGCCTAGGCGCATGGGCACCCCCTGCGACTGGGAAACATCCCACACTTCCTTGAAACTGCGGACCATGATCCGTTCCAACTTTTGGTTGACTTCTTCTTCTTCCCAGAAAAAGTTCTGCAGGTCCTGGACCCACTCAAAGTAGCTGACGACCACGCCGCCGGCATTGGCCAGGATATCGGGTACCACTGTGATGCCCTTGACGGCCAGAACCTCATCCGCTTCAGGGGTGGTCGGGCCGTTGGCGCCCTCCACAATCATCTTGGCCCGGATCGAGTCTACGTTGTCAGCGCGAATCGAGTGCTCCAGTGCGGCCGGAATCAACACGTCCACTTCCAGGCCAAGCAACTCCTCGTTGGTGATCCGCTCCACACCAGGCGCTTCGTAGCCTTCCAACAAATGCTTGGGATGGTTGGCCTGATACTGATTGAGGCTTGCCGTGTCCAGTCCGTGGGCGCAATACAGCCCACCGCTGACGTCGCTAACGGCCACGACCTTGCAGCCCATCTCCTGCAGAATGGTTGCTGCCGCTGAACCCACATTGCCGTAGCCCTGTACAGCCACCGTGGTGGTGGCGAGATCGCCTTGCCTCCGCTTGATCAGCTCAGAAGTGACCATGGCTACGCCCCGACCGGTCGCCTCTTTTCGGCCCAACGATCCACCCAGCGAGATCGGCTTGCCTGTCACGATCTCCATCACAGCCTTGCCCTCCAACATGGAAACCGTATCGGCCATCCAGGCCATGACCTGGGCGTTGGTGTTGACGTCGGGCGCTGGGATATCCCGCTTGGGACCCAGAATGGGCATGATAGCTGTGGTAAACCGCCGTGTGAGACGGTTCAGCTCCTGCTGCGACATGGTGGCAGGTTCACATTCGACGCCGCCTTTGGCGCCGCCGTAGGGGATGCCGACCACGGCGCACTTCCAGGTCATCAAAGCAGCCAAGGCTCGGACCTCATCAATGTCCACATTGGGGTGAAAGCGAATGCCCCCTTTGCATGGCCCCCGAGCGCTGGAGTGTTGTACGCGATATCCGTTGAAAACCTCGATCCGGCCATCATCCATCATTACCGGCACAGCAACCACGAGTTCTCGTTCCGGGCGCCGCAGGAT
>CAYVLO010000046.1:0-12808 GCA_964452125.1 uncultured Anaerolineaceae bacterium
ATTGACAATGCTTCCTGTACCGGACGCCAACAACGCCTAACAGGGAGACTATCCACTTTCAGAACGTCCGTTAATCCAAATGCGTTTGCCCCGCGTCGCAGATTGCTTCCAGTTTGACAGGCCTTGCCTTTCGAATATAATTATAGAGTTATAATCCAATCCTGAGGAAACCGATGCCTGCTCTTTTGCAGGGGGAAGCCCTGCCCAGAATCCAGTTTGTCGTGTCACTGCCCCACAGCCTGTTGGCCACAGCCTCGTTGCTGTGCGCCGTCCCCCGCTTTGAGGGATTGGGCGCGTGGTTGCACAAGACGCGGGATCAACTCGATCCCGGTCTATTGAGAGAGCTGTGCCTGATCGTCAACATCCCAGGGCGATTCCCTCACTTTTCCACCACTCTGGGCGCTCAACTGCCCGACCATGCTCCCGACATGGATTTCGACCAGTTCCGGGAGCACCTGGAATCCCTACCCGGCGTGGAATACCAACGCATCGCGCTGCAAACCCTCGCCTATGGATTGGACCCGGCCTGCTGCCCTGAGGATCTCATCGAACTCGTGGAAAAGCCCCAAAAATGGGCCCACTGCCTGGCAGCCATCGAATCGGACATGCCGGTTGAACTCGTCGCGGCGCTGATTCGGGACGGGGAAACGCTCAAGGAACGCTTCATCCAGACCCTGACCCGCTTTTGGCGCGAGGCCTATGCCCAAGAGTACGAAGCCATGCGCCCGGCGATGGAACGAAGTGTGCGCTACCAGCAGTCGCGCCTCCAGAGCGTGGACTTTCGGGATCTCTTTGCCTCCGTCACCGGTCGCATGCTCCCCAAAGTCATCACCGACCTTCTGCCGTCCATCACTGAGGTGTTCTTTGTGCCATCCTGCTACATCGGCCCCTACGTAGCCGTTGCTGGTCATGGACAGCGCCTCATCCTGTATTTCAACTGCCGTTCCACGCCCGCCAGCCCAGCCCTGGCCGATGGCGCCACACTGTACCCCCCACTCAAAGCCCTGGCCGATGAGACCCGCTTGCAGATCCTATTCCTGCTGCGGGGCAGGGAGCTGTACGCCCAGGAAATCGTGGAACATCTGGATATTTCGCAGCCGGCGATCTCTCGCCATCTGAATCTGATGGCAGCGGCGGGCGTGCTTAGAATTCGCCGTGAAGGCAACACAAAATACTACTCCATCGACAAACAGGCGCTGTGCACGCTGGCCGACGCCCTGAGGTCAATTTGAAACCAACGGAACCACAAACCCTTGCGCTGAGCACAGCTCAAATGGCGCTCCCGGCCAAGAGCCAGGCCACCATTCGTCGCGAAGTGGTGGCGCTGGCAGTGCCCGCCACGGGCGAGCAGCTTCTGAGCATGATGGTCGGCATTGTCCACACCTTCCTGGTGGGCCACCTGGGCGCGGCGCCTCTGGCAGCCGTCGGCCTGGCCCAACAGTGGACCCTGATGGCCGTCATGTTGTTCAGGCCATTGGCACCGGCGCCACCGTCATGATCGCCCGCTTTGTCGGAGCCCGAGAGCCAGACAATGCCGATCGAGTGTTGCGCCAGGCAACGTTGATGGCGTTTGGCTTTGGATTGGTGGTTGTGATCTTGGGTGTATGGTTGGCACGGCCAGCCGTGCTGCTCCTGGGCGCGCCCGCCGATGTCGTAGACTGTAGCGCTGCCTATCTGCGCGTGGCCAGCAGCGTCCTGGTGTTTTCCTGCCTCATGTTCATGGGCAACGCCTGCCTGCGCGGCGGCAGCGATGATCTTTGCCGGCGGCCTGCGGGGCGCGGGCGACACCCGTTTTCCCATGGTGATCACCAGTCTGTCGACATGGTTTGTATTGCTGCCGTTGGCCTATCTTTTTGCGCTGGTGTTCGGCTGGGGATTAGCCGGTGCTTGGGCCGCCATGGCTCTGGATATGTCGATCCGTGGCATTGGAAACTATCTTCGCTGGCGCAGCGGGCGATGGAAAGGAATCGAGGTCTAACCGAAAGTCCGGGCTCCAGCTCAGAGCCTACCTCATCAAGCTCATGAAACCAGAACCAATTACAATCGGCCGCACAAAGGCGGCCCAACCCATTCAAAAAGACCAGGCGGTCATCCGCCGCGAAGTGATCACCCTGGCCATGCCTGCCATGGGCGAACAGCTCCTCAGCATGGTGGTGGGCATTGTCCACACCTTTTTAGTAGGCCACCTGGGCGCTGCCCCCTTGGCAGCCGTCGGACTGGCCCAGCAGTGGGTGATGATGGCCGTCACCCTATTCAGCGCCATCGGCACAGGAGCCACGGCGATGATCGCCCGTTTTATCGGAGCCCGAGAACCGGAGAATGCCGACCGGGTTTTGCGCCAGGCCATGTTGATGAGCGCGGGCATTGGATTGATCGTCGTGGTGTTGGGCGTCTCGTTGGCCCGGCCTGCAGTGATGTTGTTGGGCGCGCCCGATGACGTCGTGGATTTCAGCACGTCCTATCTGCGCGTGGCCAGCAGCGTCCTGTTCTTCTCTGTCTTGATGTTCATCGGCAACGCCTGTTTGCGCGGCGCTGGCGACACCCGCACCCCCCTGTACGTCATGCTGGTCGTCAACGTCGTCAATGTCGTGGTTGCCTGGACGGCCATCAACGGCCCCTTTGGCCTGCCCCAATTGGGTGTGGTCGGCTCGGCGCTGGGCATGGTCGCCGGACACCTTTCGGGCGGCACCCTGGTCATAGTCCTCTTGCTCAGGGGGCGCTCGGGCCTCAAGCTCCGCCTGCGCGGCTTGCGCCCCGACATGGACCTCATCCGGCGCATTCTGCGCATCGGCTTGCCTTCAGGCGTCGAGCAGGTGATGATGCGCACCGGCCAGATGTTCTTTGCCCGCATCCTGGCGGCGTTGGGCACCCTGGCCTATGCCGCCAATCAGGTGGCCATCAACGGCTGGTCGCTGTCGTTCATGCCCGGCTTTGGCTTTGCCCTGGCAGCCACCACTCTGGTGGGCCAGGCCCTGGGCGCCCGAGACCCCGATGATGCCGAACGGCGGGGCTATACCGCTTATCGTATTGGTGCCGTGGTTATGTCAATCGTGGGATTGCTGCTGGTGCTGTTCCCGGCCCCGATCATCAGTTTCTTTATCGACGATCCCGAGGTGATCGCCCTGGGCATCTTGCCGCTGCGAACGGTGGGGCTGGTTCAACCTCTTCTGGCGGCGTCGATGGTCTTTGCCGGCGGCCTGCGGGGCGCGGGCGACACTCGCTTTCCAATGGTGATGACCGCCTCGACCATCTGGTTCATCCGCCTGCCGCTGGGCTACCTCTTTGCCTTGGTGTTCGGCTGGGGGTTAGCTGGCGCGTGGGCGGCCATGGCCCTGGATATGTCGATCCGGGGCATCGGAAATTATCTCCGCTGGCGCAGCGGGCGCTGGAAAGGGATCGAGGTCTAGCCGGCAGCAGGCTCAGTCAAAGCGCATAAACCGTCGCACGGTCCGTACAAACTCGCCAGGCGCCGGTTTGTAGGGATGGATGCGGCTCTTGACCGCATAGCCCTTCCATAGCTTGTACCACAGACGGAAAATGGGGTTGGGCGGCAACTTGATCAAGCGTCGCACCAACCCGGTGAGCCTCGGCCACTCGACCGCCAGGGCGAACAGCTTGTTGAAATTCTCGATCTGTCGTTTTTCCTGAGCACTGGAAAAGCGCAAGACCGAGCGTTCCCAGGCCGAGGGATCGATATCGTCGATATCCCCCTCCACATAGCCCTGGCTGCGGGCATACTCACCCAGTTCCGTACGGGGGTAGGGCTGGTACAGGAAGGCGTTGGCGTAGGCCGGCTTGCAGGCGTGATTCAGGGCCAGCGTCTGAAAATCCAGCTCGAGCGTGCCGCCGGGCAGCCCCAGCATATTGGTTGTCAGCAGTTGGATGCCCGCTTCGCGGATCAGGCGGCTGGCCTCGATAATCTGTTCGTCCGAGAGATTGCGGTGCAGGATCTCGTTGCGCAGATCCGCGTTTCCGGTCTCCAGGCCCATTCCCACACTCACACACCCCGCTTGACGGAGCAGCTCCACCTTTTCTTCGTCCACCAGATTGGCCCGCACATTACAGAAAAAGGGCAAGCCCACCCGGCTCGGAAATTTTTGCGCCAGCTCCCGCAGCCACTCGGTATTGACGATAAACAGATCGTCCAAAAAGACGACAAACTGCATAGGGTGGTGAGCCTGCACCCCATGGACCTCCTCAATCACCCGGTCGACGCTCATCTGGCGCAGTCGCTTGCCTTTGCCGCGATACAGCTCGGCCAGGGCGTGGTTAAAACAATAGGTGCAATCATAGGGACAGCCGCGACTGGTGATAAAATGCTTGATGCCGCTCTGCCGGATGAACGGATCCTGATCAAAGACCAGCTCTCGGTCGGGGAAGGGCAAGCGGTCCAGGTCGTTCTCCAGAGGGCGGACGGCGTTGCGGAGGATCTGATCTCCCCGTTTCACCCACAGATCGGGAATACCCTCTATGGGATCGCCAGCCTCCAGCGCCGTCACCAGATCGAGAATGGCCCCCTCGCCCTCGCCCAGACAGATCACATCTACACCCGGCTCCTCGATGAATTCGGGAAAGTAGGTGGGATGGGGGCCACCAAAGACCGACAGGACGGACGCCTGGCCTTTGATGCGGAGGTTCAGGTCGCGATAATAGGTCTGCGAACCGGTATACACGCTATAGCCCATCACATCCGGCTGCCACTCGCGCGCCACCGTCGCTGGATCCTCATCGGAGGCAATCGTCAGGCGCACCTCATGCCCTGCCTGCTTAAGCACACTGGACAGGTACAAAATCCCCAAAGGCTCATAGTCGATCTGCTTTTCAACGAATAAAACGCGCATTCCTCACCCTAGGCGTATGTAACAGTTGGGGGGATATTGCCAATCTGCCACGAATTTCACGAATTGGCACGAAAACCGGCGAGAGAAATTCGTGGAATTCGTGCAATTCGTGGCGAAAAGGATGATTGCCCTGGCGCTCCCCCAACTTGTACATGCGCCCCTCACCCTATACACAATGAGTCCATGACCGGCCTGATAGCCGCCCATGGGCCCTCGAAGCATGGATTCTAGAGTCCAATTCCGTCCAACGAGGCGCCGCAATGGGCGCACCGCCCCTCGTGGATCTGCCGTTCCGTCACATAAAAGCCCCAGCGCCCGATGACGGTACGCCCACAGGCCGGGCAGAGCGTATCTTCGAGATGCCCCTCTGGCAGATTGCCCACATAGACGTAGCGCAGCCCAGCCTCGCGGCCCAGGTTGTGAGCCCGGCGCAGCGTCTCGGGCGGCGTAGAGCCCCGGTCCCGCATCTCGTAGCTGGGATGAAAGCGGCTGACATGCCAGGGTGTCTCGACGCCCAACTCTGTGGCAATAAACTGCGCCATGTCTCGCAGTTCGTCCGCCGAGTCGTTGAGTTGCGGCACCACCAACGTGGTGACCTCCACCCAGATGCCTAATTGCTTCATCCGCTTCAGGGTATCCAGGACCGGCTGCAGGCGAGCCCCGCAAACGGTACGGTAGGTCTCATCGCGGAAGGCCTTCAGATCTACGTTGGCAGCATCCAGCCAGGGCTCGTGAGAGTGGTCCACTCCCTGAAACATGTCCAGCATCTCGCCGGTCATATAGCCATTGGTCACATACACGTTGGCGAGGCCTTCCGCATGGGCCAGCCGGGCAATGTCGTAGCTATACTCGAAAAAGATGGTTGGCTCGGTATAGGTATAGGCGATAGAGCGACAACCCGCTTGCTGGGCAGCGCGCACCACCTCTTCGGGCGACACATAGGGGATCGAGATGGCCCTCTGCGTACGGGGCATCTGGGAAATGTCCGCATTCTGGCAGTAGGTACATCGAAAGTTGCAGCCCATGGTGGCGATGGAAAAGGATGTGCTGCCGGGATAAACGTGAAAGAGCGGCTTTTTCTCGATAGGATCGACGGCCTGAGAGATCGGGCGACCGTACACCAGGCTGTACAAAACGCCCTCTCGATTTTCGCGCACCAGGCACACACCCTTGCGCCCAGGCGCAATCAGGCAACGGTGCGCGCACAGATGGCAGCGCACCTGCTGCTCCTCCTGCTTGGAATAGAGCAAGGCCTCTTTCATCGCCCCCTCCATCCATCCCACGCACCGGGCGCCGGTGGCCTAAAGGTCGCCGTCCACGGCTTTCAGGATGGCTTCAAAAGAACGCCGAATCGGTGAATCGTCAGGCAGCTTGACCAAAGGTTCGCCCATCGCATCCAGCTCGTTGACCGCCGGATCGGCCGGGATTACACCCGCCAGCTTCAGGTGGTTTTCCTCGATGCTCTTGCGCAAAGATTCGGGCAGCTCGTCGCCAACCACGCGATTGACGACCAGATAGATGGCACCCACCGCCGTCTTGAGTTCGTTCACCACTTCGGCGGCCCGCGCCGCGGCGATAATCCCTCGCAAAGAGGGATCGGACACCAAAAATAGTACATCGACGTCGCGGGTCGTGCGGCGACTGAGGTGCTCCAAACCGGCTTCGTTGTCGATCACGACATAGTCGTAGGATTCTGACAGGCGATCGACTGAGGTGCGCAGGATGTTGTTGGCTGCGCAGTAGCAGCCAGGCCCCTCGGGCCGCCCCATTGCCAACAGGTCGAATTGGGTCTCTTCGACCAGCGCCTCCTGGATGCGCATGTCCAGATAATCCCATTTGCTCATACCGGCCAGCTCCTGCCCTCCCCCAACGGCTGTGGCTGTCTCTTCGCGGACATCACCCACCGTATCATAGAGCGGCACGCCCAGGGCTAAATTCAGATTGGTGCTGGGATCGGCGTCGATGGCCAACACAGAACCCTTGCGATTGCGGACCAAGTAGTCGATCAACAAAGCCGTCAATGTGGTCTTGCCGGTCCCACCTTTGCCCGCCACAGCGATGGTTTTTGTCACTTGTTGCCCCCCACAATTTGGCATTTTACGTCATGGTAACATAGAGGCGAACCCCTGTCAAATGATGCCCGATACCAGGGCCTCTGATGCGCCCTTCCCTTTTGACTCGAACTTGTTGACCAAAGAGGGCAACCTTGGTATAATGCGGGCGGTCCGATAGAAATCTGGAGAGACGATGATCCGAGGGAAAAAGACGCGTCTTCGCGCGCTGGAACATTCTGACCTGGCCAACTTTGTGGTCTGGATCAACGACCCCGACGTACGCCGCTTTATGCAGATCCGATACCCGCTGTCGATGGCAGCCGAAGAAACCTGGTGGCGCGATTTCAACCAACAGGATCGCGATCTGATCTTTGCCATCGAAAACGAGCAGGGCGTTCATATTGGCAACATTGGCCTGCACAAGATCGAACGGGAAAATCGCCAGGCCTTGTTGGGGATCATCATCGGCGACAAGGGACATTGGGGGCGCGGCTATGGCAGCGATGCCATCGGGGCCTTGTTGCGTTGGGCCTTTGACAACCTGAACCTGAACCGCATCCACCTGACCGTGTGGTCCTACAACACGCGGGCCATTCGCTGCTACGAGAAATGCGGATTTCGCCACGAAGGCATCATGCGCCAGGCCCGCTATTACGATGGCCAGTATCACGACGAATGGATGATGGCCATTTTGCGCGACGAATTCCTGAACGCTCACCAAGAGGAGACCCAGTATGAAAATGGCCAAGATTAGCGCGGCGCGGGACCGGGGCGAGCAATACGGGCTCTACGGCCCCCTGGCGATTCTCAGTGGGACAGCCAACCCCGAACTCGCCATGGAAGTCGCCGAGCGATTGAATCAGCCATTGTGCAAAGTCACCATCAGCCAGTTCGCCAATCAGAACATCTTTGCCAAACTCAACGAGAGCGTGCGCAGCAAAGACGTTTTTCTCATTCAGCCGACATGCCCTGGCATTCGAAACCGGGTCCACCCCAATGGCGAGTGCATCATCCGCCCTGACCTGCTCGAGAAACTCGACCCCGAAATCTTTAACCAGGTCCCGTCCTCGGTCAACGACAACATCATCGAACTGCTGATGCTCATCGACACACTGCAACGCGATTCGGCCGGCCGCATTACGGCCGTGGTCCCCTATTTCTCCTACGGGCGCACCGACAAAAAGGACCAGCCCCGCGTGCCCATCACGGCCCGGTTGATGGCCGATCTGATCAGCGTGGCAGGAGCCAATCGTTTCCTTTTGCTCGACCTGCACGCTGGCCAAATTCAGGGCTTTTTCGACATCCCCGGCGATGAATTGACCGCCCACCACATGATCGCAGACTATTTCCGGGAAAAGGGGATGACCAACGCCGTGGTCGTCGCCCCCGACATTGGCGCCAGCCGTAGAGCGCGCAACTTTGCCGAGGATCTGGACCTTCCCCTGGCCATTGTCGAAAAGCGGCGCCAGCCCGATGGGACCGGCATTCGCCAGCTCAACCTCATCGGCAGTGTGCAGGGTCAAGACGCCATCATCTTTGACGACGAGATCGACACCGGCGGCACCATTGCCACCGCTGCCGAATTTCTGCGCCAGAGGGGCGCCCGCGACGTGTACGCCTGCGCCACCCATGCCCTATTCTCGGCCCCCTATGGCATCACAAACATGAGGGCGGCCAAATTGAAAGAACTTGTGGTCACCAATTCGGTCTATATCTCGCCCGAAAAGCGGGCGGCGCTCTATCCCTGTCTGCGGGTCCTGTCCATTGCCGATATGCTATCGGAGGTAATCCGCCGGATTCACCTGGGCATCTCGGTGGGGGCCTTGTTTAACGAGTAGCCTCCCCAACAGGAACACAGATACTTCAAGAATCACACACTCTCGCGGGGGCGGCACCCAGAGATGGCAAAGCCTGGAATAACCCCCGCGGCTAGATGGACAAGGTTCAACCATGCTCAAAGGACTCTTTTCCAAAGTCGTTGGGGACCCAAACCAACGATCCGTTCAGAAACTAGAACCGTTGGTCGACCAGATCAACGCCCTGGAACCAACCGTCGAGCGACTGACCAACGAGGAACTGGGCGCGCTCACGCGCCAATTCCGGGCGCGGCAGGCCGCGGGCGAAACGCTCGACGATCTGCTGGCGGAGGCTTTTGCCGCCGTTCGCGAAGTGGCCAAACGCACTGTCGACATGCGCCCCTTTGACGTGCAGCTCATCGGCGGCATCGTCTTGCACCAAGGCAAGGTCGCCGAGATGCGCACTGGCGAAGGCAAGACGCTGGTCGCCACCCTGCCGGTCTATCTCAATGCCCTCACTGGGGGCGGCGTCCATCTGGTCACTGTTAACGACTATCTGGCCCGGCGCGACCTGTTGTGGATGGGGCCGATCTATCACCTGATGGGCCTGAGCGCCGGATTGCTGCAATCGGGCGCCGATCAGCCGGCCTACCTCTACGATCCTTCCTATCAGCGCGATCCTTACCCGGGCTTGCGGCCTGTACCGCGCCGGGAGGCCTATGCCGCCGACATCACCTACGGGACCAACAATGAGTTTGGCTTTGACTATCTGCGCGACAACATCGCCCTGAGCTTGGAGCAGCGCGTCCAGCGCCCTTTGAACTATGCCATCGTCGACGAGGTCGACAACATCTTTATCGACGAAGCCCGCACGCCGTTGATCATCTCGGGGCCCTCGGGCGAGCCAGTGGAGGAATACAGCCTGTTTGCTGCCATTGCCCGCAAGCTCGAAGCCAACGTCCACTATGAGCTGGATGAAAAGGAGCGCTCGGTCTTTCTCACCGAAGAGGGCCTGGCGATGATCGAGCAAGAGACCGGCATCGAGAACATCTACGACGAAGCCAACTATCGTTATGTCCACTATATGCAGCAGGCCCTCAAGGCCCAGGTCCTATTCCTGGAAGGGCGCGATTATATCCGGCAGCGCAAGCAGATCATCCTGATCGACCCCCACACCGGACGCCTGATGCCCAATCGCCGGCTGAGCGAGGGCTTGCACCAGGCCATCGAGGCTAAGGAGGCTGTGCCCGTCCAGCCCCGCGACGTGACCTCGGCCACCATCACCATTCAGAACTATTTCCGCATGTACAACAAACTAGCGGGCATGAGCGGCACCGCCGTCACCGAATCTGAAGAGTTCTTCAAGATCTACCAGTTGGACGTAGTGGCCATTCCCACCAACAAGCAGGTCATTCGCGCCGACCACCCCGACGTGGTGTATCGCAGCGCCGAAGCCAAAATGCGAGCCGTGGCCCGCGAGTTGCTGGCCTGCCATTGCAAGGGGCAGCCGGTGCTGGTGGGCACCACCTCTGTGGAAATGTCGGAGCGATTGAGCAAGCGGCTTGACGCCGAACGGCTGCAAATGGCAACCATCGCCCCACGGCTAGCCTATGCCCTTCAGGACGCCAAACTGGAACGTGAACCGCGCGACTCGCTTCGCCAGACGCTAAACGACAGCCTGGAGACAATGAACTTGGCGGCCTGGAGGAAAGCAGCGCGAGACCTGGATGTGAACCCTAACGCCCTCTCGGCCGACAACCTGGAGTGGATTGCCCAATACCTGGAGATGGACCATGACCCGACGGCACGCCAGGCGCTCGAAAGGGCGCTGCGCGATGGGATCCCCCATGAGGTGCTGAACGCCAAGGAGCACACCCGCGAAGCAGCCATCATTGCCCGCGCGGGCGAGCCTGGCGCCGTCACCATCGCCACCAATATGGCAGGCCGCGGCGTCGACATCAAGCTGGGCGGCGACCTACCAGATGAGGTCATCCACAAAGCCCATCAGGCTTTGCGCAACCGGGGGCTGGACCCCTTCCGAGCCACGTCGGCGCAGATGGATAGCGCCGTCGCAGAGGTGGCGCCCCAATATGCCAAGCGGCGGGACCAGGTCCTGTCGGCCGGCGGGTTGCACGTGCTGGGGACTGAGCGTCACGAAGCGCGCCGAATCGACAACCAGCTCCGAGGCCGGTCGGGCCGGCAAGGAGAGCCTGGCTCCTCCCGCTTTTTTATTTCGCTGGAAGACGACCTCATGCGCCGCTTTGGCCGCAAAGAGATGCTGGCCAAATTGATGGAACAGATGGGTGACGATTTCCCCATCGAACACGGCCTGGTGAGCAAAACTATCGAGCGGGCCCAGACATCGGTAGAGGGCCACAACTTTGACATCCGGAAGCATCTCCTGGAATACGACGACGTGCTGAACCGCCAGCGCGAGTCGATCTATAGCGAGCGACTGCGGATCTTGCAGAGCGACGATCTGCGCGCTGAGGTCCAAAAGATGCTGGCAGGACAGATCGACGAGTATGCCGCCAAGTGGGAGGACCCTGAGCAACTAAGGCTGACCTTTGCCGGATTGGATGACGTAGCGCCCCTGACCCTGCCAGCGCCCAATGGCCCCTTCCCCGGACCGGTGGCCTTTGGCGGGCACCTGACGGCATTCCCGCCATTCACCATCAGCTTTCTGGCCGACCAATTCGAAGGGCAGCCGTTGGAGGCGGTGCAGCAAAACCTGGACCAGCTGGCCCAACAGGCGGCCTATCTCTACGGAGAGCAGTTGAGCCAAACCGTGTCCGAGGTTTCGCGGACCACACTGGAAAAATATCAAGAGCGGTTGGAGCGCTATCAGATTCTCCTATCCGAAAAGATCAACGACCACATTCAACTGGCCGAAGACCGAGGTCAGGAACCCGACCTGCGAAAGCTCGTGCAACACCTGGAGCGCACCTTTCCCCTGAAGCTGACCACACCCGCCGACCGGGGACAAATGGATCTGGACGATCTTCAGGACCATTGGTCCCTAGAGATCGAGATCGAATACCATCGCCTGACTATCGAGGGCCTGTTGGAGCGCGTTCTGGTTCGGCTGCCCCCAGACTTGCAGCTTGACCGATTGCGCCCGGCCCAGATCGCCGAAGGCAGGCTGTTCGACGAGCTGAAACGGGTGCGAGAAATGGCGGTGAAACAGGCCCTCGATCCCGAGGCCCGCAACCGGCTCGAGGGGCTGGCGCTGCCCGCCCAGGCTGACGCTTCGCAAGTGCTGGAGCTGGTATCCGCCTTTAAGGAGAACAGCCAAATGGACTATGGCCGCCTGGACCGGTTGGTCGGTCATGTGCTGGGGGTCGAGATGGATCAGTTGATCGTCCAGTATCAGCAAGCCGCCGACCCCGATCAGGCCAACCTGCTCCGTGAGTTGGAACGGCTTCGCGAGGCCACCATCGAAGGCAAAAAAGCCGGGCGCAGCACCGATCTCTTTGGCCTGATCCGCCAGCTCAACGCCCTGGTCCACCTGGAAATCTCGGACGCGGACCGGTTTTTGACCCTGGCCATCGTCCACGAATACGACAAGTGGGCGCAACGCCAATTGGCGGAAATTCGGACCAACACCCGGCAGAACCCTCTGCACGATACCTCATGGACGGCGCTCTGCGAACACCTGCTGGCCGTGCACTATACGCAAAGGCAGGCCTACGACAGCGGTCACCGGCGCCTGACGTCGTGGATGCCCCTCTTGCCCTTGAGCTTTCTGGCCCAGGTTCACGCCGAAAGTATGGACCGCGCCTCGCTGCGAGACGCCCTGCTGGACTCGATACAGTGGGCCGCGGAACAGCGCGAGCAGAGCTGGGGAAAACAAGAGTTCGAGCGCTGGAAAAACCTTTCGCTGGCCGACCTCCCCAACCCGGTTCGCGAGGGGCTGCTCCGCTTCCTGGGTGAGCAAGCCCTGGGAGACGAACGGGGCACCCAGGTGGAAGATCTGCCCAAACCCCTCTACGACCGGTTGAGCTTTATCCTGGCCCTACGCCAATACCAGGATCGGCGCCTGGCCGACTTGCCCCACGGCAGCGCCTTACTGGAGCACCTGGGGCAGGCACTAGAGGCCCAGATCTTGGAAACGCCG
>CAYVLO010000047.1:0-12789 GCA_964452125.1 uncultured Anaerolineaceae bacterium
ACGGCTGCCAGACGTCGCTGGCAAAGGTCATGTGACGGCCATGCTGCTCCGTACTGCCCACTACCAGAATCAGTCGGTCGTCGCGGCGCAGGTATTCCTCCACATCGGGCCAGCCCAGTTCCTCCAATAGGATAGCCATAGCCTTTTGTCCCTCCTCAATCCTTCCGGTTAGCGATAGAGCCCTTGTTCCTGAATATAGGCTTCGACGCCCGGGGGTACCAGGTACGAGATGGGCCGACCCTGGCGCACCCGGCGCCGCAGGTCGGTGGACGAGATCTCGAGCAGGGGCATCTCGACGAAATGGACGCGCGCCCTCAGGCCCGGCAGTTGCTCTTCCAGGGCGGCGAGATCGATCTCGCCGCCGGGCCGGCGGACCACAGCCAACCTACACAGCTCCAGCAGTTGCCGGGGTCGATACCAGGTGGGCAGGTCGGCCAACGAGTCGGCGCCTTCGATAAAGTAGAACTCGGGCTGGGGCCCATATTCGGCCCGCAGCAGGGCCAGGGTATCGACGGTGTAACAGGGTCCAGGCCGCTCCAGGTCGACCGTAGAGATGGACAGGTGAGGGTTGTCGGCCATCGCCCGCTCGAGCATGACCAGCCGTTGATGGCCCGGGGTAATGGGCTGGGATGGCTTGTGGGGCGGCGCCCCGGCAGGCACCCACAGCACCCGATCCAAGGCCAGTTGGTGAAGGGCTTCCAGGGCCGCGCCCAGATGTCCAGAATGAGGCGGGTCAAAGGTGCCGCCCAAAATCCCGAGCCGTCGGATCAAGGGGTCCACTCCAGCTCTTTCTCGCCGATGCGCACCATATCGCCCGGCTGTACTCCCGCTTCTTCCAGGGCATCGACAATGCCCATGGCCCGGAGCTGGCGCTGAAAGCGCGCGGCCGCTTCGGGCAGCACAAAGGGCGTCATGGCCGCGATCCGCTCCACGCGGATGCCGCGCACCCGCCAGCCATCCTCCTCTCGGTCGATGGCAAAGGCATCCTCGCTCTCGGCTGGACGGAATATCGCAGGCGTCTCGACCAGCGGTTCGGCCGGAATCTCTTGCAGGCGCACCCAGATGCGATGCATCAGGTCGCGTACCCCCAGCGTGCTGGCTGCCGAAATGGCGTGAACCTCAATGCCGCGCTCTTTCATATTTTCCTGCACCAGGGGCCACCAGGACTGAGCATCGGGTAGATCCATCTTGTTGAGCACGGCGATCTGGGGTTTGGCCGCCAGCCGCTCGCTGAATTGACCCAGTTCGCGGTTAATCGTCTCAAAGTCGGCCAAAGGATCGGCGGCTGCGCCATCCAGCAGGTGGATGAGCAGGCGGGTGCGTTCCACGTGACGCAGGAATTGATGGCCCAGGCCCACTCCGTCGCTGGCGCCTTCGATGAGGCCAGGCACGTCGGCCAGAACAAACGTCTGGTAATCGTCCACCGTGACCACACCCAAATTGGGCTGGAGCGTGGTAAAGGGATAGTCGGCGATTTTGGGGCGCGCCGCACTGACCACCGAAAGCAGGGTGCTTTTGCCCGCATTGGGCTTGCCGATGACGCCAACGTCGGCGATCAGCTTGAGTTCCAGCTTTAGCCAGCGCTCCTGCCCCGGCTCGCCATGCTCGGCCACGCGCGGCGCCTGGTTGGTAGAGGTGGCAAAAGCCGAGTTGCCGCGTCCACCACGCCCTCCCCGCGCCACCAGCGCTCGCTCGCCCTCTTGGAGTAGATCGGCCACGAACTCGCCCGAATCGGCGTCGTACACCATGGTGCCAGCCGGCACCGGGATCAACAGATCCTCCGCCGTCTCGCCCTGCTGGTTCTTGCTGCCTCCGCGGCCGCCTCGGTCGGCTTTGAAATGGACCCGCCTTTTGAAATGGACCAGGGTGTTGAGGTTGGCGTCTACCACCAGGTACACGCTCCCGCCGGCGCCGCCATGGCCGCCGCTGGGACCCCCAAAGGGGACGAATTTCTCGCGCCGAAAAGAGACCATACCGTCTCCCCCGTCGCCGCTCTTGACATAGATTTTCGCTTGATCAAAAAACATAGACGTCTACAGACAACTTTCTGGGCCCGAAAGGGCCATTAGCGAACGGCAGCTCGTCATCCCCGAAAGCGGCGGCGAACCGCCTCGCAGTGAGGACAGGTCCGGCCCTCATATTCATTGCCGCAGGTGCGGCAGGTGCGCACATAGGCCTTGGGGGTTTCGGCATCGATGGCCGCCAGGGTCAACACCACCTCCATGCCGTTGAAGCGCGATAGCCAGGACTCGACCTCAATGTGGCCCACGGTCCAACGCCCTTCTGCGTTCTGTTCCAACACGCCTCGTAGCGCCTCGGCCCCCATTTCGCGGGCCGTACTGGCCAACTGAAGTGCGCTTGCTCTGGGAATGATCGCCATAGTTGCTCCTTATCCAATATCGTCCAGTTATTATAGCCCCTCCCAAGCGAATTGGCAAACGCAAGACCCTCGCGGCAGGCCAGTTTATCGTCAAGTATTGGCCCGAAAACAGCTTGCCATGACAGGGCTTTGCTGTCAACCTGGTGGCACAGTTACTGCCAGCACGACAATAATGCTGCCGCGCCGAGCAAAATAGGGCCAACGATGCCATGGATCCCACCTTGGAGCCTCCAGGCGACCCGACTAATTGACAATAACGGCTCTTCGCACAGGACAAAGCGCCGTGTCGCGAAACCGGATTTCCATACCGAGAATTGCTGCATCCCCTTCTGCTCTCGGTCATACGCATATTTTGCACCATCTTGAACGAAATGTTGTGTGGAACCAACAGATGTGCTATAATGATGCTTGTTTCATCCGATTCATCCTACTTTGACCTATGGCCCGAATGATGAAGGAGAGAGCCAATGGACCCTGTACAGTCGATTGCCCTACGGAACCGGATCATAGGCCTGTTGGTCAAGCGCGTCCGGCTCCAAGCTGGCAAGAGTCAGCGCGATTGCGCCGACTATTTGGGGTGCAGCCCGTTCCTGTTTACCCAATGCGAGCAAGGCCGGCGTGGCCTGTCGCTGCCCCAATTGGAAGCTCTGGCCCACTTTTTCGGTGTGCCGTTGGACAGCCTGTGGGATGAATCGTTTTCGCCTGCCGCTCCCGAGGATACGCCGGATCTGCCCCTCGAGCAATTGATGTTGATTCGCCGCAAAGAGATTGCCGTTCGCTTTCGCCAATGCCGCCAAAAAGCAGAACTCACGCAAGAAGCCATCGGTGAGATTCTGGGCCGGTCGGCCTACATTGTTTCTCAATACGAACATGGTCGACGCGACATCCCCCTGGCTGAGCTGGAAACAACCCTCGATCTGTGCGGTCAACGCCTCGCCGACCTGCTTCACGAAGAACCGATTTTGGTCGCACCTGCTGATCAGGATCGCAAAGCCCTGGAGCGCTTGAATGAACTCGACCCCGAGGTTCGCGAGTTTGTGTTACGGCCCACCAACGAGCTGTACCTGCGCATTGCCATGCTTCTCAGTTCACTCAAGACCGATCACTTGCGGCGGATCGCCGAGTTGATCTTGGACATCACCTACTGAGACCCCATCGGTGTGAGAAGAGGTGCACAAAAACGAGGTGAGCGTACGAACGGTTCCATCCCGTCACGCTTCAAATCGGATCTTTTTGGAGAGGCTCGTGGCCCTTTTGCGGCATCGAGATCCCCACGACCTGGCATCTTTGGCCCTCGAGATGCTGATCTCCGAGTTTGGGGCGACAGCCGCCTCTCTGCTTCATTCCACCCAGGGACGTGTACATGTACGAAAAGGACACTTCTCCGAGCCTGTCACTGCGCCTTTTGAACAATGGGAGGCCTATATCAGGCAACGGCTCGTTTCCGGTGGTTGGAGATTGTCCATCGACACAAAGGACTTGGCGGCTCGCCCGGTTCCGGGCAGCGACCAAACGCTCTTTTACTCTCTGATCCGCGACGAGGAAACCGTCACCGGCGCGCTCTGTATGGCCTTTCCCCAGGCTCGTCGCCCTACCGGTGACAGGCAAGAGTCACTGGTTCGCTTTCTCCAGGTGGTGGGCCAGGCCCTCAACTTGGTGAGCGAACAATCCTTTTACAAAGAGCGACTCACCCAGCTCACCCTCTTTTACCATATCTCCCAATCGATGGTATCCACCTTTGATCTCCAACAAGTATTGGAGAGTACCATGCAATTGGCAACCGCCGTGCTCGATGCAGACGCTGCGGCGCTGATGCTGGTGGATGAAAAACGGCAAGAACTGGTCTTTGAATACGCCACAGGCGACATGAGCAGCGCCCTGCAAAAACAGCGCACATTGCTCGACGAGGGCATCGCTGGCTGGGTCGCCACCCACGGGGAGCCCATCATCGCCAACAACGCCCGGAGCGACCCCCGCTTTAGCGACAAGGTCGACATGCGCACCGAGTTCCTCACTCAATCGGTCATCTGCGTGCCAATCCAAATGCGCGGCAAGACCATCGGCGTGTTGGAAGCTCTGAACAAACGCAGCGAGGCAGGGTTTGACTCGGAAGATCTCAATCTGATGATCACCACAGCCAACCAATCAGCCATCGCCATCGAAAACGCTCGCCTCTACCAATCTGTGAGGGACGAGCGAGATCGGATCATCCAAAGCCAGGAGACCGTCCGGAGAGAGGTGGCCCGTAATCTGCATGATGGCACCATCCAATTCCTCTCGGCCATCACCATGGGCATCGATCATCTTGAACGGCTCCTGGCCCTCAAACCGGAGGATGTCCCTTCGGAGCTGAGCGCCTTGCGCGCCCTGGCTCGCAGTGCCATGCACCAGGCACGCCTGGCCCTCTTTGAACTTCGCCCCCTGGTCCTCGAGACCCAGGGACTGGTGCCCGCCATGCAAGCCTACGTCGATCAGTTGCACAAAAGCGAGTCCTTTAGCACCCACCTGGAGGTTTCTTCCTCTCTGCCAGAGCTCGATCGCTCCATCGCCGGAACCGTCTTTTCCATTGTTCAAGAAGCGGTCAACAATGCCAAAAAACATGCGCGGGCCAAAGACATCTGGCTGCGGCTTTCGGGCGACGAGCACCAGATCGAGGTGGTCATCGAGGACAATGGCAAAGGATTCGACAAGGAAAAGGTGGAACAGGAATACGATCAACGTGGCAGCCTCGGATTGTTGACCATGCGGGAAAGGGCCGAGTTGATCGAAGGCGAACTCTTGCTCGAATCCCGCGTCGATCCCCCTACCGGTACCAAGATCACGCTTCGGGTGCCGGCCCAAGAGGCCAGCACCCAAAAAGATTAGAGGAAAGGAAGAGCTATGGCCGACTTGAAGAAAGCTCATCAGTTGCACAACGAAGGAATTGGCCACTATCGGGCCGGCGATTACGCCGACGCCCTCGAAACCTTGGAACAGGCGCAGGCGCTCTTTGCCGAGGCCGGACACTCCAAGAAACAAGGTGAGGTGCTCAACGACCGGGGGGTTGTGCTTACTCAAATGAACGAAGGGCAAAAGGCCCTTGAATTGCTGCAAGAGGCCCTCGCCATCCGCCGGGAGATCGGCGATCGCTCGGGCGAAGGCATCACCCTGGGCAACTTGGGCGCGTTGTTCGAGCAGCAGGGAGAAACGGACAAAGCCCTTGATGCGTATGGGCAAGCCCAAGCGATCTTTGCCGAGCTGGGTGAAAAGGGAAACGAAAAGTCGATTGCGCACCAGATGAGCAAACTCAAGCTAAAGAAAGGCAAGGTCCTGGGGGCTGTGACCAGCTTTGAGCACGAACTGGATGCCGAAGAAACGCCGACGGGAGCGCAAAAGGTGGCCAAGAGGCTGTTTCGCTTTTGGGACCAACTGTTTGGCGTCGGCGCTCCACCCCTAGAGAACGACGACGATGACGACTGGGACCAAGACGATGATGACGAGTGGGATGATGACGACGATTGGGATATTGACAGCGAGTCGGAAAGCGCTCCAAAAGCGGGGGGGGAGGAATAAGATCCGTCCGGTCTGACCCTGTCCAACAGGTTTCGCTGGCACTACAGACCGCCTGGCCCACAGAGGGCCAGGCGGTTGTGATCCCAAGGGGGCGATAGTACAGCCTATTTTTCCTCTTGTTCTTTCTGCGAGGCCGCAATGATCTCTTGAGTCAGGTGCGCTGGAAGGTTGGCATAGTGGGAAAATTCGAGGGAAAAGACGCCCCGGCCCTGGGTGATGGAACGCAGATCGCTCACGTAGCGCTGCATCTCGGCAAAGGGAACCAGCGCTGTAACCACGCTGTTGTCACCTACCTGATCCATGCCTAGCACCTGGGCGCGACGAGTATTCAAATCGCTCAACACATCGCCCATGTATTCCTCAGGCACAGTGATGGTGTATCTGTAAATCGGCTCCAAAAGGACGGGCCCGGCATCTTTTACAGCCAGTTTGAACACTTCGCGGCCGGCAATCTGGAAGGCAATGTCCTTCGAGTCCACGGGGTGTTCCTTGCCGTCGTACACGGCAGCCCGAACATCCACCACCGGGTAGCCAGCGATCACACCCTGCTCCAGGATGGCTTTGACGCCCTTTTCAATAGAAGGGCCAAAGGTTTTGGAGACGTTCATGCCCACGACCTCCCAGGCGAACTCAAAGCCGCTATCCCGCTCTCGAGGTTCGACGCGCATGTGAACCTCTGCAAATTGCCCGGCGCCTCCGGTCTGTTTCTTGTGGCGATACTGAGCCGAAGCCGTGCGGGTGATCGTCTCCATATAGGGCACCCGTGGAATGGCGGTTTCCAGGCTCAGGCCAAACACCTCTTCCATGCGTCGCACAGCCACGTTGATATGGGTGTCGCCCATACCTGCCAAGATCGTCTCATGAGTACTGATCTCCTGCCGCCACGACAGGGTCGAATCCTGCTCACACAAGCGCGTGAGGGTCGGGCTGATTTTGGCGGCATCGGCCTTGGTCTTGGGCGTGATGGCCACCGCATACAAAGCATTGGGGTAATTGGCCGGCTCCAAACGCAGGGGCATCCCTTGATCGTGCAAAGTGTCGCCTGTTTGGGTCTCGCCCAGCTTGGCCACGGCTGCAATGTCGCCAGCCGGCACCCGAACGACCGGCAACTGCTCTCTGCCGCGCGCGGTATAGATCTGACCCACCCGCTCCTCGGTGCCGGTGCGGGCATTGCGCACCCGAGAATCCGACTCGAGGGTGCCATTGTAGACGCGAAAGTAGGAAAGCTTGCCTACGTAAGGGTCGGCAACCGTCTTGAAGACGAGGATGGCCAGCGCGCCAGCCGCATCCCCAGGCAATTCAATCGGCTCCGACTCGGTCGGGCTGGTGGCCTGGAAGGGGCCAGCCTCGACGGGCGAGGGCAAGAGCTGGATGACGGACTTTATCAAGGCGGTGACGCCGACGTTCATGGCCGCCGAGCCACAGAGAACCGGAATTAGATCGCGGCGGGCGATCCGGGCCTTGAGGCCTCGGAGGACCTCTTCCTTGGTCAGAGATTCCTCCTCAAAGTACTTTTCCATCAGTTCGTCCGAGCCCTCGGCTGCAGCTTCCACCAACGCCATGCGCGCCATCTCAATGGCGTCGGCCATATCGTCGGGCGCCGGACTTTCCTCGGTATCGGCCCCCATGTACGCCTTGCCGCTCAACAGATCGACGACACCCTTCAGATCTACCTGGGAGCCGATGGGCAACTGAAGGGGAACGGCTGTTACGTCGAACTTGGCGGCCACTTGGGCCACCACAGCATCGAGATCGACATTCTCCCGTTCCATCTTGTTGACAAAAGCGAGTGCCGGCAACCCCTGTTGCTGGGCATAGTGCCATACCTGCTCGGTGCCGACCTCAACCCCCCCGCTCGAGTCCAGCACCAACACCGCGGAATCAGCCACACGAATGGCGCTGATGACCTCGCCTACAAAGTCCATGTAGCCAGGAGTATCCATCACATTCAGTTTGTGGGACTGGAATTCGCAAGGCATCAGCGACGTGCTAATGGACATCTTGCGACGACGTTCCTCATCATCCCAATCCGAAATCGACGTGCCGTCATCCACACTTCCCAACCGAGTGACTGCCCCTGTGTTGAACAACATCGCCTCTGCCAGCGATGTCTTGCCCGAACTGCCATGGCCCAGCAGGGCCACGTTTCGCAGCTTGCCGCTTTCGTAGATCGTCATCCAACTCCTCCGTTATCGATATGCCTCCGCCTGACACCGGAAGCTCAAACCGTCGCGATCGAATTCTGGCACCAAGACCCCCTGATCCATCCTCCAGCACATAGCTGGATCGAGGATCGGCCAAGATCCTTGTGCACCGAAAAAACATTGTACGACATATTGGAAAAGATGTCAAAGACGATGGCAACTGAGGGCAGGGTGTATTTCAACTTTCTGGGTGACTTCGTTACGCCCTTTGGGTGGTGAAAAGACATCCTCTGGAGTGCGGCAGCTTGCTGCCGCAAAAATCCGCGCAAGCAAGCTTGCGCACTCCAAAAAGCTACGGCGTCTGCCGTTGAACTTTTGCGTCACCCTCGATATGGTGTCAGACAAGCTTTGGACATTGAGGAGCTTCGATTCGTGTTATGTAATCCAGAAATCTGAAATACACCCTGAGGGCAGGAATGGGGTGTATTTCCAAATCTTGCATGTGGGCCTCTAGCTCCAAGCCCCGTCCCGGGGGCGTTTGGCCTGAGGTCCAGGGGTAACCGGGAAGGAACCCTCGGATTTGACTTCCCTCTGATAGGTGACTATAATGATGCGTACCAGTGCATACGAATGCGCAGAGATGGAACGGAAGGGAACCCAATCGGCGGCGTTCCCGCGCACAAGAATGGAGAGAGCCAACATGGGCCTTCGAGAACAGCTGTCCAAGGATCTGGCGCAGGCCATGCGCGACCGCGACGAGCGGCGCAAGTCGGCGATCCGCTCGGTGATCGCCGCCATGCAAACGGCCGAGGCCGAACTGGACGCCAGCGGTCAGCGTATCCACCTGGATGAGCAGGGAATTGTGGGCGTGATCGCCAAACAGGCCAAGATGCGCCAGGAATCGATCATCGAATTCCGCCGGGGCCAGCGCGAGGACCTGGTAGCCGAAGAGGAGGCCGAACTTGCCATCCTCCGCACCTATCTGCCCACCCAGATGACCCGTGCGGAAATCGAGGGCGAGGTGCGCCGAGTCATCGACGAGGTTGGGGCCAGCGATCCCCGCGATATCGGCAAGGTGATGAAGCCGCTCATGGCCGCGTTGCGGGGGCGCGCCGATGGCCGCTTGATCAACGAGGTTGTTCGCAAAATCTTGGGCGGGTAGCCGGATGCTAGATGCCTCGCCGGGCCGGCGATTTGCCCCTCTATCCTCCACATCGGGACTGGACCGCTGGAGCATGACGCGGGCGGGCCTTTTGGGCCTGCTGCTGACGGCCATTATCAGCGCCGTCTTGCTCGTCGACTTGCTTCCATCCAACCAGGTGCTGCTGAATGTCGGCGATGTCAGCTCCCAAGACATCCGCGCACCCTACGATTTGACCTATGAAAGCGCCCTAGAGACCAAAAAAGCCCAGGACGCCCAGGCGGCCTCTGTGGCCGAGGTATTTGATCCACCAGACATCACCGTGGCCCGGCAGCAGGAGGTGCGAGCCCGACAGATCACCGACTATATCAGTACCGTTCGGGAAGATGCCTACGCCACCACAGCGGAAAAGATCCAGTGGATCGCGGCAGTGCCCGACCTAACTCTGACCGAGCCGGTGATTGCTCAAATTCTGCAGTTCGACCAAGACGAATGGGACAAGGTGCGGAACGAGACCATTAACGTATTGGTCCGGGCCATGCAAGGCGAGATCAGAGAAAGTCAGGTGGCCAGCACGCGCCGCCGACTGCCCACGTTAATCAGTCACACCCTGACGGATGAACAGGCCTCAGCCGTCAGAGAATTGGCGGGCAGCCTGGTCACGGCGAATACATTTTACAATGCCGCCCGCACCGAGGAAAATCGGCAAAAGGCCCGCGAGAGCGTGCCCCCCGTTGCCCTCACCATTCGTCAGGGCGAAACCATCATCCGCGCGGGCGATCGGGTGACCTCCCTGAATGTGGAAATCCTCGACGCCTTTGGACTGCGGCAACAGGCCATCCGCTGGGAATCGATCGTCGGCGCCATCGCCCTGGCCATCATCACCTCCCTGTTGATGGTGCTGCTCATCTCTCGTTTTCAACCGCAGATCTGGACCAGGGGGCGAGCTTCTCGGGTCACTGTATTGCTCATCGCCCTGTTTGTGATCCTGGGCAAGCTGATGCTGCCCTTGACCGATTCCGTCGTACCGTATCTCTATCCCCTTCCCGCCCTGTCGATGATCGTCAGCATCCTGTTCGGCCCCGTCATCGGCCTGGGGATCGGTGCGGTTATTGGCTTAATCGGCGGCTACATGGCGGGCGGATCTTTGGCCATCACCCTTTACCTGATCGCGGGTACCTGGATCGGCGCCCTTGCGCTGGGACAGGCCGAACGGATCAAAGCGTTCTTTCGCGCTGGCATTGCCGTGGCCCTGACCAATGCATCCGTGATCCTGTTGTTCGGACTGTTGGGTACCGATCAGGACCTCGTTCGAACGGGCATCCACGCCCTGGTCGGCGTGGTGTCAGGCGGCACGGCAGTCAGCCTGGCGCTGGCATCGTTCTTTGCCCTGAGCGCTCTCCTGGACGTAGTGACCCCTTTCCAGCTAATGGAACTGTCGCGACCCACCCATCCCCTGTTTCGACAGCTTCTCCTCAAGGCGCCCGGCACCTATCACCACACCCTGTTGGTGGCCAACATGGGGGAAGAGGCCGCCGAGCGCATCGGTGCCGATGGGCTACTGACGCGGGTGGGGACCTACTATCACGACATTGGTAAAACCATGCGGCCCTATTTCTTTGCCGAGAATCGCGTGGGCAGTGTGAATCCCCATGAGCGGCTGGACCCGCGCACTAGCGCTCAGATCGTGATCAGCCACGTGACCGACGGCCTGGAACTGGCCGAGCGCTACAACTTACCCACCGCCATCCGCGCTTTTATCCCCGAACACCATGGCACGGGCATCGTCCTGGCCTTTTATCGCATGGCCGTCAAGGCCGCTGAGGAGAGCGGTCAGACCGTTGACGAAGAGGATTTCCGCTACCCCGGCCCCAAACCCCGTTCCAAGGAGACGGCCATTACCATGCTGGCCGACAATTGTGAAGCCCGCATCCGAAGCGCCGAACCTGGTTCTATCGAAGAGATGGATCGGTTGATTGCCGAGACGATCAAGGCCCGGCTGGATCAGGGTCAACTGGATGAGTCGGATCTGACATTACGCGATCTATCCGAAATCCGCGCCGCATTTTTGAGCGTTCTCAAGGGGGTGTTCCACCCCAGGGTCAAATATCCCGAACCTGTGAAAGTGAAGGGTCCCGATGGTCAAGAAATCATCCGCTAACCCGATCCAGATCGAAGTCCAAATTGCGCCGGCCTTTTCCGGATCGGACTATGCCGATCTCTTGTCGCCCGAGCGGCTCACGGGGGTGATCCGGACGGTGCTCCAGCACATGGAGCGCACAGGGCAGGTCACCCTGGTGATCACCGACAACGAGGGAATCCGAGAACTGAACCGGGATTTTCTCGAGATCGACGAACCCACCGACGTCCTGGCCTTTGCCGCCCAGGAGGATTCGGGACCTTTTGTCTCGGCGCCTGAAGCAGGCGAGTACCTGGGCGATGTCATTGTCTCCTTCCCCCGCGCCAAAGCCCAGGCCGAAGAAATGGGACATCCCGTCGAATTGGAGATCAATCTCCTTATCGTCCATGGCGTGCTGCACCTCCTGGGCTACGATCATAGCAGCGAGGGGGAAAAGGCCATCATGTGGGCAGAGCAAGACACGATCTTGCGCAGTCTGTGAGCAACGCCCTGTAGTAAATGGAGGAGAACATGCGAAATCAGGGTCAGATTCTTCTGGGTGCGGCCATTCTGATCATCGGCCTGGTCCTCCTGCTGGGGGTCTGGCTGGAGGTGGATGCTGGAGATCTGTGCTGGCCCACCGCCTTTATCCTGGCGGGCTTGTGGCTGCTGCTCCGACCCTGGATGGTGCCAGCCGATACCGCTCTAGAGATCCGCATCTTTGGGCCCATGCGGCGGCAAGGACCCTGGCAGGTCGCTCCCCTTGAGTCGTGGTTGTTGGTGGGGGACGTAGACCTGGATTTCACCGAGGCCGAGATTCCACCCGGAGAGACGCCCATCCACTGCTTGGGCTTTGTGGGGACCACGCGCGTGATCGTGCCTGAGGGCGTGGGGCTGAGCGTGACTTCCACGGCCTTTCTCACCGATGCCAAGATGATGGGCCAAAAGCGGTCCTCGTTCTTTATGCCGGTGAATATGACCAACGATAGCTATGCCACTGCCGAGCGCAAGATCCGGCTGGATGTGACCTATTTCGTCGCCGACCTCAAGATCAAGCAGGGATAGGGCGTAACGCTCCCTGCCCCCGTCCCGGGAGCGGCCCGGGCGCCCTCACGGCCGTCATGCCCGCGCACGCGGGCATCCACAGGAATGGGCTCCCGCTCTTGCACAGGCGGGCACCATGTGGGCGAGCTTTTGCGTAATGCTCTTAGCCCCCATCCCAGGGGCGGTTGGCACTCCGCGCGAGCTTTGGGAATGTTGCTCCTGGCCCCCATCCCGGGGGACGTCAGCGCCCTGCCTACGGCCCCCAGGAGATTTGTTCCTCGGTCCAGCCCCAGGTCGGGCCAGAGGGTCTATCGGGGAGATTGAAGAGCTTGGTCAGCCCCGAGCCATCGGCCCGCACCACCCAGATAACCCAGGCCGCCCTGAACCTGCTCCGCAATGAACCCAAGCT
>CAYVLO010000048.1:0-12770 GCA_964452125.1 uncultured Anaerolineaceae bacterium
ATCGTGGTGTAGAGCTGGCTCAGCTCCTGGATCGGCTGAAAGAACCGGCTGACGTAGGCCAAAAAGGCCACGACCACGCCCAGCGTCAACTCACCGCGGGCCACCGCCGTTCCGCCCACCCACAGGACGATCGCCGTCGCCAGCATCCCCAGAAACTCGACCGAGGGAATATACACAAACGACAGGGACATGGCCTCGACGTAGGCATCGCGGTTCTCGCGATTGACCTCGTCAAAACGCTCGCGCGACGCATCCTCCTGGGCAAAGGCCTGAATGACGCGCATCCCCGACAGGGATTCGGCCAGGTCGCCCACCAGGGCGGCCAAACGACTGCGCGTCTCCCGAAAGGCGACCTTGGCGCGCCGGGCAAACAGGATGGTCACCAGCACCATCAGCGGCACGACGCTAAAGGTGAACAGAGCCAGGCGAGGGCTCATGCCCAACATCACACCCACAATGCCCACCAGCAGCAGCGTGTCGGCGAACATTGTCATCAACCCCTGCGACAGCAGTTCGTTGATCACTGCCACGTCGCTGATCACCCGCGTCAGAGTCACCCCGATGATGTGCGTATCGTGGTAACCCAGAGGAAGCGCCTGGAGATGGGCAAAAAGCTGGGCCCGAAGATTGGCCAGCACCCGTTCTCCGACCCAACTCAGAAGGTATTGCTGGCCCGCCGATGCCAGGTAGAGCCCTACCAGCGTCGCCACGATCAAAAGGGCGATGCGCGTCAGGCCCGCCATATCGCCCTGGGCAATCGGCTGATCGATCGCGACCTTGATCAGATAAGGCGAAGCCAGGCTCAGGGCCGAAGCGACCACCATCAACAAGGCCGCCATCAGCATCCGGCGTCGAAAGGGGCGCAGGAAGGTCAGCAACTGGAGGACGACCTGTACGTCAAAGGCCTTGCCCTCCACCTTGTCGGCAAAACCCTCGATGGCTTGTCGGGGCCCCATCCCCGGGCCCGAAGCACCAATGGAAAAGCTCAACCCACTCCCCCTATGTCCAGAATCCGAAACCGTCTAAAAACAGACACATGTCTATCAGGCCATTGGTTCTGCGCCGGCGCGCCAGATCCCTCATTGGCGCAACTGGCGATGATAGATCTCGGCGTACAACCCCGACCGATGCAGCAGCTCCTGATGGGTGCCCCTGGCTGCAATGCGCCCTTTGTCAAGAACCAGGATCAGATCGGCCTGGCGCACGGTGCTCAGCCGTTGGGCGATGACAAAGGAGGTACGGCCCCGCATGAGGCCCTCCAAGGCAAGCTGGATCAGGCGTTCGGTCTCAGAATCCACGCCCGAGGTAGCGTCATCCAGGATCAGAATCCGTGGATCCTTGAGCAACGCGCGGGCAATGGCAATGCGTTGCTTTTGCCCTCCCGAGAGAGTCGAGCCCCGCTCGCCCACGTCGGTATCATACCCCGAATCCATGCGCACGATGAATTCGTGGGCCTGGGCCGCCTTGGCAGCAGCCTCAATGTCCGCCTCGTCCGCCTCGGGACAGCCAAAGGCGATATTCTCTCGGATGCTGGCAGCAAACAGCGTCGTCTCTTGCAAGACGATGCCAATCTGGTCGCGCAACGAGGTGAGCGTGACGTCCCGAAGGTCATGGCCATCGATGGTGATGCGTCCCCGCGTCGGATCGTAAAAGCGGGGGATCAGGTTGATGATGGACGACTTGCCCGAACCGGTGGCCCCCAACAGGGCGATCACCTGCCCCGGCAACGCCTCGAAGGTGAGATCGGTCAACACCTGGTGGCGACCAAAATAGGCAAAAGAAACCCCTTCAAAGCGCACGTGGCCCTCAATCGGCGGCAAAGGAATTGCGTCCGGGGCTTCTTGCACTTCCGATTCGGCGTCGAGGATCTCAAAGATGCGCTCGCCCGCCGCAGCCGCCATGGCCAACGCCGGGATGATCATGCCCAAGCGCCGGATCGGCTGGACAAGCTGGCTCACGTAGGTGGAAAAGGCCACCAATGCCCCCAGCGTGAGCGCGTCGCGGATCACCAGCGACCCGCCGTACCACACGACAAACACCGTCCCCAGGCCGGCGATCAGGTCGATGAGCGGCACGTTGAGGGCCCGAAGGCGAACCGATTGGCTGGAGAGATCGAACCAGCGCTCGTTCTCCCCATCGAACCGCTCGATCTCGGCCCGTTCCTGGGCAAAGGACTTGACCACGCGGGCCCCCCGCAGGTTCTGCTCGACCAAGGTGGTCAACACGGCCAACTGCTGCTGCAAGATGAGGGACAAGGGCCGAAACCGGCTGCCAAATCGCCACGCCACCCAGGCCAGCAGCGGCATACTGGCGAGCGACAACAGAGCCAGGCTCGGGTTCATCCACAGCAACACCGCCAACGTGCCCAGAAACAAGCTGATGGCTTCCAGCAGGCGCAGGGTGGCGCGGCCCGTTTGGAACCGAATGCGCTCCACATCCTGAATGGCCCGCGACAGCAGTTGCCCCGTTTGGGCGTGATCGTGGTAGGAAAAAGAGAGCGCCGACAGCTTGTCGTGGATGGCGTTACGCAGGTCGTAGGCCACACCCTGCGATGCCGTCTCGGTTTTCCGTCCCTGGAAATAGTGCAAAACCCCCTTGCCGAGGCTCAACCCCAGCAAGGCAAACACCGCCTGGCCCAGAAACTGGGTATCGCCCCCCTCGATGCCCCGATCCACCATCCAGCGCATGAGCTGCGGGATGAGCAAGGCCAGGACATTCATCGCCAAAGCGATGGCATACGCCTCGCCAATCACCCGCCGATAGGGGCGCAAGTAGCCATAACTTCGCAGCAGGATGCGCCCGCTGCCTTCCACCGATTTTCCTTGCATCATTGCTTGCCCATCTGGGTACTTAATGTCCTTTGAAAATTCAGCGCCCACAGGTCGCCTGCCCATTATAACAGCGCCAGGCGCATTTCGCAATTGATCGGGGAAGGGAGTCAGCAATTCTCGGTATAGCCCACGCAAAGCCCACGATGCTCCCAGTAGCTCGCGCCGGATCTGGCGATCCGGGCCGAGCAAATGGGCGATGTGGCGCTAAAGAACTGCCAAAGTGAGAATGGCTGGGGACGTCGGGTCCTTGCCGGCCGCTTCTGCCTGTGCTATACTACAGGCAACAGCCGACTTGCAGCGAACCATGCAAAGCGCGCCATTGGCGAGAGGGAGGATACAATGGACCTGGGATTGAAGAACCGAGTCGCCCTGGTGGCTGCATCCAGCCGGGGATTGGGCAAGGCCTGCGCCCTGGAGTTGGGCCGCGAAGGGGCCAGGCTGGCCATCTGCGCCCGAGATGCCCAACAACTGACCGCTGCCGCTCAGGAGATCGAAACCGTGACAGGCGCGGAAGTACTTCCCCTGGCCATCGATCTGACCGATGCGGAGCAGATCAAACACCTGGCAAACGAGACCCTGCGCCACTTTGGCCGCATCGACATTCTGGTAACCAACAATGGCGGCCCGCCCCCCGGCTATTTTGACGACATGGACGACGAGGCCTGGATGGCTGCCCATCAACTCACCCTCATGAGCGCGGTCCGCCTGATCCGGGCGGTGCTCCCCGTCATGCGCGCCCAACAGTGGGGACGCATCATAAACATCACCTCGGTCTCGGTCAAAGAGCCCATCGACCACCTGCTGCTGTCGAACGTTTACCGTCCCGGCGTGGTGGGTCTGGCCAAGACCCTCACAGCCCAGGTAGCGGGCGAGGGCATCACCATCAACAACGTGGCGCCCGGCCACACCCGCACCGACCGCGTGTTGCAGTTGGCCCAGGCCCGCGCCGACGCCCATGACCGCTCGGTGGAAGAGGTGCTGGCCGAAACCGCGGCCGGCTTTCCCATGCAACGCATGGGCGAGCCCGAGGAACTGGCGGCGCTGGTGGCCTTTTTGGCTTCCGAACGCGCCAGCTACATCACCGGCGCCACCATCCCTGTCGACGGGGGACAACTGAGGGGTCTTTTATAGCCGGCTCCCGGAAAAGGATTCAGGCGTCGAACCGTTCGCCACAGGCCAGGCACTCGGCGGCTGCGGCACTCACCTCGGCGCCGCAGGCCGGGCAGAATAGCAACAGCTCTGTGCCGCACGACGCGCAAACAGTGTCGCTTTCGCCCACAGAAGCGCCGCAGGCCGGGCACAGGGGACAGTCGCAATGGGGACATTGCACGAGGCCCAATCCCACATCGGCCTTGCAGCTTGGGCAGGGCCGCGCGGCATGAAAGCCACAATAGGGGCAATCGATCTCGTCGTCCTGGAGAAGCAGGAAACACTCGGGGCAAACCCGCAGGCCACACGCCGGGCAAGCCCCCATCTCCGAAGGGTACTTGGCCGCGCAGGTGGGACACATGAGCAGTGTCAGGCCCGGCGCCGACGCAAAAATAGTCGCAAAGCCACGCCGTTGCCGGGCCAGATCCTGCTCACAGTCCGGGCACCGATCGGGCGCGTCGAGGATGCGCTTTCCACATCGCGGGCAGCGGCGAACAAACAGAAGGTTGCACTCGGGGCAAAGTTTGGAACCCGCCGCATTGGGGAAATCACAACCAGGGCAGGGAAAGGTCAGGGCCAGGCCGCAGTGAGGGCAGGACTCCTCGTCGTCTTGATCGGACAAAGAACGCCCGCAGCCAGGGCAGTACACCTGACCGCAGGCGGAGCAGATCCCATCGTTCAAAAAGACGCCGGCCCCACATGCCGGGCAGCGAGTGGTATCGGGATGCTCAAGGACGGGATCATCGCTTGCGGGTTCCACGCGTCGATCCCATCCTCATAGATCGTCAACCGAAACAAACTCGTAGCCGCAATGGGGGCAAACGTCGGCATCGGGTTCCAGATCCTGCCCGCAGTTCGGGCAAGAGAAAGCAAACTCGGCGCCGCAATGGGGACACACCAAGGCATCGGGATCGAGGGGATTGCCGCAATCGGGGCATAGATCGACGCCGCACGACGGACACTCTTCGTCTTCCTCACCGATCGGCTCGCCGCATGCTCCGCAAAAGGCAGCCCGTTCGATCTCGGGCTGCTCGGCTGCCTCCAATTCCTCCGGCGGGGCCGATTCCTCTTCCACATCCTCTTCTAAATCGGCGCCGCAATGGGGGCACACGCTGGCGTCTGCGGGAATCTCCTCATCGCACACCGGGCAGTAGAAGGCAAACTCGGCCCCGCACAGAGGGCACACCGTATCATCGGGCTCCAACTCGGCCCCGCACTCGGGACACACCGAATCGTCTTCCAGCTCATCCCACTCTTGGTCTGGAACGCGGTCGTTGGTCATTCTCTTGTCCTTCGCTCAGGATTTGGCTTCAGCATCCCAACATTCAAAGGAGGCTGTCCCAAAAGCATTTCCAAAGAATCGGATGGCTCTCAAATACTGAGTGAACCAGATAGATTCACTATGTTTCCTTTTGCAAAAAGAACCGATTTCCTACTTTTGGGACAGCCCCTCGTCGCTGCTGCCAGACGATCAGTCAGGCTTGAGTCCCGCAAAAATGGCGCCGCCGATCGCGCCGAGGATGACGGCAAAGACCAGGCCGCCCAGGCAACACACGCTGCCCGCCACGACGCCCGATTGCGCCCCAACGAACATGGACGGATCCATGCCCAACTCGCGCATCTGATCCAGGGTCTCGGGCGGGATCTGAGAGAGCAGCGCCGCCGGATCCATCGCAGCCGTTTGCACCGTCATCACCACGAGGTTGACCACCCCACCGATGGCCCCGGCCACCAGCGCCGCCAGGGCTCCCTGCCCGGCAGCATCTCCCACCGCGCGCACCGGCGGCATCCAATAGGCTGCCAGGGCGCCGATCCCGACATACGCCACCAATCCGAGCAGGCAGGTCACAAGGCCCACGCACGGGATCAAGCCCATCAAATTCAGGACCACCAACACGGCACCGCCGATCAAACCAGCCTTGAGCCAGGGCGACATTGACCTCCCCCTTTCGCCTCTCCCACGAGGCCTGTGCAATTTTCCATCGAGTCCGAGTCCCCCGGGAACAGACCCGTTCCTTGGTCTTGGGCCTATGGCGAATTGTACCTCAAGACTCGCAAAAAGGCAAGCCGTGGGCCAAAACACTGCGCCCGGCCCCAGGGCACTGAGCAGCCGTGCCCAGCCATTGGCTTTTGGGAACCGCCACGAACATCCTACAAGCATCACGGACCAGCAATTCTCATTTTGGCAGTTTGTGAGTACGACTCTGCCCATTTGCTCGGCCCGGATCGCCAGATCCGGGCCCCGGGCGCGGGATCTGGCGATCCCGCGCGAGCTACCGAGAGCGGCGTGGGGTTCGCGCGGGCCATACCGAGAATTGCTGCATCACGGACTACCCAGATTGACAAGCAAGTTGCAAGAAATCAAAATCGCCTGTATAATGAGAGAAATCTCATTTCGGGAAAAGGTCAAAGTGGGCAATCTCGACACGCATCCCATGCCGACAGCGGATGGTTCTTTGGCCTCCCCAGGCGAGGGGATGCTACCCAACGGCACAGTCCTACAGGACCGCTACGAAATTCTAGCGCTGATCGCCATCGGCGGCATGGGAGCCGTCTACCTGGCGCGGGATCGCCGTTTCAGCACGGCTACCCGCAATGTGGCGGTCAAAGAGATCAACAACTCGACCGGCGCCCCCCGCTTGCACCAAATCGGCATCAAGAACTTTGAGCGCGAAGCCAATATCCTCGCCAGTCTATCCCATCCCTCCATTCCCAAGATATTTGATTTCTTTAGCGAGGGCAGGCGAAGCTATCTAATCCAGGAATTCGTCAAAGGCCAGAGCCTGGAAGATCTGATGGAGATCTATCGGCAGCCCTTCTCGTCCGAACAGGTCATCGACTGGGCGATGCAAGTGTGCGACGTCTTGGCCTATCTCCACACCCAGAGCCCGCCGGTCATCTTTCGCGACATCAAGCCTGCCAACCTGATGCTGCGGCCCGACGGACGGATCATGGTCATCGACTTTGGTATCGCCAAAGTGTTCGAGCATGACCACAGAGGGACCATGATCGGCACCGAAGGCTATTCCCCTCCCGAGCAATATCGGGGCAGCGCGGAACCGAGAGGCGATCTTTATGCCCTGGGCGCCACCATGCATCATCTTCTCACTGCGCGGGACCCACGGTTAGAACCTCCCTTTACCTTTCACGAGCGGCCGATCCAACTCCTTAACCCAAACGTCCCCCCGGCACTGGAGGCCGTGATCGCCAAGTCCCTCGCCTACGATTTGGCCGAGCGATACAGCACAGCCACAGAAATGGCGATGGCATTGCGCAACGCTCTCCCAAACCGGCGGCCCAGCGCTTCCCCTGTAGCGACAGCCGGCCAAGGAACGTCGATCTTTGCCATGGCCCAGGAGATTCAACCCAAATGGCGGTTCCAGTGTGAAGATGAAGTCCGTTCTTCGCCCCGTGTCGAGGATGGTATCTTGTACATCGGTTGCTACGACCACAACCTGTACGCCCTCCGGGCTCAAGACGGATCCTTTGTGTGGAAGTTTGCCTGTCAGGCGGGGATTGCGTCCACCCCGTGCGCCTGTGAGGACCTGGTGCTAATTGGCTCGGATGACGGGTCTCTGTATGCCGTCTCTCGCGAATCGGGCCACATGCGATGGAAATGCGAAACCGGCGGTTGTGTGCGCTCCTCAGCCCGCAGTTGGTTTGGGCATGCCTTCTTTGGCTCTGATGACGGCTGCCTGTATGCCGTCAACGCCCAGTCGGGCCGAGTCGTGTGGAAATTCCAATCGGCGGGCCCCATCCGCTCCTCCCCTTTTCCTGCCGAGGAGCGAATCTTTGTGGGGTCCGACGACGGCTATGTATATGGCCTCGATATGCGCACCGGAGGCATCAAATGGAAGTATAACACCAACCGCCGCGTCACCTCTTCGCCCGTCCTGCAGGACGATCTCTTGCTGATTGGCTCGGCTGATGGTCACCTGTACGCCCTCAACCCTGCCTCGGGCTGGCCTGTGTGGCGATTCCGAACCAGGGGCCAGGTGCTTTCCACGCCCGAGGTTGCCGGAGGATGGGTTTTTACAAGCTCGACCGACGGATTCCTGTACAACATCGACCTCCAAACCGGCAAACAACGTTGGAAATACCACGCTGCCAGCCCCATGACCTCCTCGCCTACAGCCGCCCTGGATGCAGTCTATGTGGGAGCGAGCGATGGCACCATCCATGCCGTGGATGCCAACCGAGGACAAGTTCTGTGGAAGTACATCACCGGGGGAGCAGTGCCTTCCTCACCCCTTGTAATCGGCGACACGCTCTATATTGGCTCCATGGATCACCATGTCTATGCCTTGCCGACTTGATAGGGGACAGGATCATGTGCCCACGAAACGAGCTTCAGACCCACGACATAGCGGCTACAAAACGCCAAGACCCTTCTCATGGACGGCCGGCCGGTTGTGAGCCGCCCTCCGCTCCGCCCCATGCGACGCCAAGTCAACACGATCTCCAGGTGGGGATGGCCTCCCATTGTGGTCGCATCTGCGAAAGAAACGAGGACGCCAGCCTGGCCTGGTTCACCACCCGGGCGTTTGAAGGGCAACCGCCCCAATCGATGGGGTTGTTCATCGTCGCCGATGGAATGGGGGGCCATGAGGATGGGGCGCAGGCCAGCGCTTTGGCCATTCAAACCGTCGCCAGGCACATTCTCCAACAGATTGGCCTGCCCCTTTTGAAAGGCCTGTCAGAGCCCACACAAATGCCGCCCATCCACGAAGTGCTGCGGGATAGCGTGGGCCTGGCCCACCAGGCGTTGGCGCACCGCTATCCCAAAGCAGGCACCACCTTGACCCTGGCCCTGATGCTGTCCGAAAGCCTCTACATCGCCCACGTGGGCGACAGCCGCGCCTACCTCGGCGAGCGCAACCGCCTCTCCCTGCTCACCCACGATCACTCGATCGCGGCCCGGTTGGTCGAGATGGGCCAGGCCACCCCTGAAGAGGTCACACCACAGCGCAGCATGCTCTACAAAGCCATCGGCCAGGGGGCCAGTGTCGAGCCCGACATCGTGCATCGCACCTTGAACTGGGGGCAATACCTGTTGCTGTGCTGCGATGGCTTGTGGAGCCAGTTGTCCACCTCACAGATGACCGCCATTATCGAGCAATCGCCCACGCCCGATATTGCCTGCCAAAACCTGGTAGCTCAAGCCTACGAACGCGATGGTGATGACAACATCACTGTGCTTCTGGTGGCCCGAGGCTGGCCCTTGCCCGCTCCTCAGGTTGGCGATTCCAAGGTGAACGATGGAATTTCAGGATAACCTGTACGCCCTCCTCGAGATCCCCCCCAATGCCGACGACCAGGCCATCAAGGCGGCCTACCGGCAGATGGCGCGCCGCTATCACCCCGATACCAGTCAAGAATCCGACTCGACCGAACACTTCTTGTCCATCCAAAAAGCCTACCAGGTCTTGGCCGATCCGATTCAGCGCCAGGCCTACGATCTGTGGCGGCGCCAACAAGGCCTGGATCGCCCTCTGCCCCTGCGCCTGAAGGTCACACCCAGCCAACAAGTGGTGCCCTGCTCCGATGAGGCACAGGTGTTGTACGTCTTGGTCGAGATCCTGGCCTCCAGCCTGGCGGCCAAGCGACTCCCTCTGAACCTGATCCTCGTGGTCGATTGCAGCACCTCGATGAAGGGCAGTCGTTTACAGCAGGTCAAGCAAGGCATGCTCCACCTCGTCGATCATCTGCAGGCCGACGATGTGCTAGCCTTGATCTCCTTTAACGACAACGCCACGCTCGTCTTGCCCGGCGAAAAGAACCTGGACAAGCAGGCGGCCCGGAGGGCTCTCTTGAACCTTCAAACTCGAGGGGGCACAGAGCTGCTTCAAGGCCTGAAAGAAGGATTTCGCGAAGCCAGTCGGTGGCATAGCAAGGGCCGACACACCCACCTCCTCCTCCTTACCGATGGCCATACCTACGGCGACGAAGAGGGCTGCCTGGCTATTGCCCGGTCGGCCAGCCAGCAACGCATTGCTATGTCCATGATGGGCATCGGCTCTGATTGGAACGAAGAACTCCTCGAAGAGATGGCCGACCTGAGCCACGGTGTCTCGATCTATATCGACTCACCCACCAAGATTCACCAGGTTCTGAAAAACCAATTCCACACCCTGAGCCATATCGTCGCCCAGGATGTGACTCTGTCGGCTCATTTGGCCCACGGGGTGACCCTCCTTAATGCCCACCAGGCATTCCCCAACATCCGCTCCCTCTCTTTGGACCAGGAAGCGGCGAGCCTGGGCGCCATGGCCCAAGAGGAGCCCCTGGCGGTGATGCTCGAATTGCTGCTCGACAGTCACCCACCTGGCGACCATCGTGTGCTGCAATTGGATCTTCAGGCTACGGTGCACGACCTGCAGCCGCTGCGCTTGCGCCATCAGGTGACGGTCGCCTTTGACCCTAACCTGGATTCAGCCCGTCCCATTCCTGCCGAGATTGTCGCCATCCAGAACAGGCTGACCCTCTTTAAAATGCAGCAGCAGGCCATGCAAGAAATCGCCCAGGGGCAAATCGAGCCCGCAGCCGCCCGGCTCGCCAACCTGTCCACCCGATTGCTCGACCTTGGCGAAATCGAGCTGGCCAGAGCCGCGCGGTTGGAGGCTGGCAACCTCGCCCGCTCGGGCTCGCTCTCCCGTGCAGGGGCCAAAAAGATCCGATATGGCACCCGAGAGCTGCCCATTGTACCCAGGGAGGTTTGACATGATCCAGTGCCCCTTCTGCTCAAGCGTCTACCCCGATAACACGCTCTTCTGCGAGGAATGTGGCAGCTACCTATATCCCAACAACGATCAGGCCACAGCACCGCTGGACCAGCAAGAAGCGGATAACGCCGAACAGAGCGAGACGGTCGGTGCCACCGGCGCCACCCTCATCCTGACGATTCAAGAGGGCGGGCGCATCGAGCTTCCTCTGTCCAACCAAGTGACCCTGGGACGATTGGATACCAGCCGGGCTATCTTCCCCGACGTAGATCTCACCCGCGAGGATGGGATGGACATGGGCGTCTCGCGCCGGCATGCGCGCATCTTGCGCCAGGGGAATCAGATCTTTTTGGAGGATTTGGGCAGCCTGAATGGCACCCTTTTGAACGCCCAGCGGATCGCCGCCGAGATGCCCTATCCGCTCAAAGACGGCGACCAGATTCAACTGGGCAAACTGACACTCACCATCAATCTAAAATAGCGATTTACCAAGTGGGAAGCAACCGCTTGACCACTCCAGGGGGTCTCGGCCGTTTCACCCGTCCAGCTACCGAGTTTTGGACTTAAGGTATCTTGAGGAGAGTCTCATCCATGTCAATCGAAATCATTCTGCACTTGCACAACGAAGATCCCATCCTGGCAGAGATAGAAAAGCTACCCGATCCTCCCGATCAGAGCGTCACCATCACCCACCCGCGACGCCGCGATGGGCAGTCTCTACATTATATCACCGAAGGCGCCACCGCCTTTATCTTTCCTATGGCACGTATCAGCTTTATCGAGATCATGGGCTCAGAGGAAACCGAGGAAATCGTAGAATTCTTTCGCGACTGACGCTGTCGGCCAGACCCGCTTCCGAATTTCCGCCGCCTGGCAGTGGGCCGGCGCGCGGGCCCTTGGTCCCAGGCTCTATCGCACCTCTGTGATGAGGACCTGAGTGGCCCCCGCCAGGCGCAACATCATATCGACGCGCCCGCGGCTCTCTTCGGTCACCAGGGCGATCATATTGCCCCCGCGCCCTGCCCCCGAAAGCTTGGCGCCCAAAGCGCCCCCGTCCCGCGCCGCGACGACCAGGCGATCCAACTCGGGACAGCTCACACCCATTTCTTGGAGGAGGGTGTGGTTCGCGTCCATCAGCTCTCCCAACCGGTCCATGTCTCCCGACTCGATGGCCTTGCGCGCCGAGTGGACAATCTCGGTCACTCCATCGAAAAGAGGCAGGTACCGGTCGGGGTCGGCTTCATACCGTTGGCGCAGATCGCCCACGACCTCTTTGGTGGGGCTTTCGATCCCCGTATCGGCGATGGCCAGCAACAACGGCTTGCCCACCCAAAAGACCTCCCAGCCCTGCCCCTTGACAAAATAAACCGGCTTCTCAAAGGCCACCACCGTGTTGTCAATCCCAGAAGGAGTGCCGTGATACAGAATCTCGGTCTCGTAGACCAGCTCAGAGATCGAACGGGAGGATAGCCAGCGGCCAAAGTACCCCGTGAGCCCGCGCACCACGGCGGTCGACACGGCGGCGCCGCTGCCCATCCCCCGGGCAATGGGGATGGTCGAAGTCACCGTGACAGTAACATCGGGGTCAGGCTCGCGGCCCAGGGTATCGAGGGTGCGGCGCACAATGTTCGCCAGAGGATCCTCCTGGGCGGCATCGCGGACCACCACCTTCCGCCCCAGATCGGGCGCCAAGAGGACCACCCCTTGCCCCACCTGCCCGGGCTCGACCTGGGCCTGGGCATGCACCTCGGTCACAGGCACCGCAATGGCCGGGCGTCCGTAAACGACCGCGTGCTCGCCAAACAAGATCACTTTGCCCGCCGCTTGAGCTACTGTCATCCTTCCCCCTGCGTTGTGAGTGCCTTCATTGTACCACAAGAAAGCCCGGAGCATCAACTCCATCCCCGACCCGGTTTGTGTAGGGGCACATTTCAGATTCGTCGGTGAGCTCGTTACACCCCTCGGGTGTCGAGCAACGACTCCTTTGGAGTGCGTGCCTGCCTTGGCCGGATGCTTACTGCGGCAAAAATCTGCGCAAGCTTCGCTTGCGCACTCCAAAAAGCAAGGG
>CAYVLO010000049.1:0-12558 GCA_964452125.1 uncultured Anaerolineaceae bacterium
CAGAGCTTGCGCACTCCAAAAGACCAATTTGAGTGCGGCAGCTTGCTGCCGCAAAAACCGGCGCAAGCAGAGCTTGCGCACTCCAAGAGACCAATTTTGGAGTGCGGCAGCTTGCTGCCGCAAAGACCGGCGCAAGCAGAGCTTGCGCACTCCAAGAGACCTTTCCAGCGCAAATTGATCTGCCAGTGCCGCCTTGCGAACCTCACTCGATCCCCGTGCGCTGGCTCCGCCCCGTCCTCAGAGTCATTCGGACAGCGCATACACGGCAAATCCCTTCCGATCGTAAAGCACCTCTCCATACTCAGCCAGCAGCGCGTCGACCAATTGCCGGGTCTCGGTTTCGTTGGCGACAAAATCGAACCCCAGATCCTGATAGTGGAACAGGTGGGTGATCCCCAGGGACGCCAAACGGTCCATCGCTTCTTCGGGGCTGTCGAATTGCTCCCATTGGATCACTCGCTGGCTGACGGGGTTGGCCCAGATTGCGTCGCGCTCCAGATAGTACCCGCGGGTTTCCCAGAGGGTCAACAGGACGACGGCGTCGGGCGGGAGATGGGCATTGGCCCACTCGAATGCCTCATAGCCCGTGACGTGCTTTTCCAGAAAGGCATCCCGCGTCTCGTGGCCTGCGATGTAGGGCCATCGCGAGGAAATTCGGCGCCATTGGAGGTCGTCGACAAAGGGCAGGCCCACCACAAAATAGAGGGCCAGGGCCACGCGGGCCAGCGCGCCCAGCCAGCCGGGCCACACCTGCAACAATTGACGGAAGGCATAGGCCGCCAGCAGCACTAGCGCCGGCGCCATGCCCATCAGGAACCGGGTCTGGTGGGTGGTGAAAAACCAGAGGGTGTAGATGAGGGCGCTCGCCGCCATGAGATAGCCAGGCAGCCAGCCCTTGCGCCGCAGGAACAGCGCCGACAGGGGGGCCAGGGCCACCGTCGCCGCGCCCATGCTCATCCCCCCAAATCGCGGATACTCGACGGCCAGAATCCACAATCCCCCGACATAGTTGCGCAGGGTCGGCGCCAGGTTGGGGGTTCGAAGCCAGAGCATGTGGGTGCGATCCCCTGCCGCGTCCCAGTGGCTGCCGCCGAACAGGTCGTACAAAAACGGCCAGAAGGGATTGCCCGTGAAAAGGGCGCTCTTGACGTACCAGGGGGCCACGACCGCCAGCGAGATCAGCCCATAGGCGGCGAACTGAACCAGGGGAGGCCGGGCCCCGTCGCGACGGTGGATGAGCAACCCAACCAGGCCCACCGCGCCGACGGTCAGGGGGATGGCCGCGCCGGGGAGCTTGACGCTGGCGGCCAACCCACCCAACAGCGCCGCCACGATCAGGTCGCGCCCCCGTTGGCTTTTCAGCCAAACGTACCCGGCCCAGAGGGCCACAAAGCCGAAAAAGCCCAGGGCGCCCTCGATGAGGGCCACACCCGCCAGGAACTTGACCATGGGCATGGACAGGTACAGGGCCGCAGCCAGCCAGGCCGTGGTCGGGTCCAGGTGCTGGCGCGCCAGGCGCGCCAGGCCGACGGCGGTGAGCACCACCATCGAGGTCACGATCAGGTGGGGCAAGATCTCGGAACCCATCAGCAGGGCCAGCGTGTTCAACATCTCCATACCGGCGGGCCAGTTCGAGTGGACAATGGTCGGGATGGGCACAAATCCCCCGGCCTTGATCCAGAGCTGGGGAATGGGCAGGTGATAGGAGACCTCGTCCCAGGCCAGGGGCGGGACCAGCGCCCAGCCGAACAGGCTATAGCCCAGGCTACAACTCATGACGAGGGTCAGAAACCACTCGCCCACGCCCCACCGGGCCAGGTCCGGCTTGGGCAGCTTGGGCAGGGGCCGGAGCGTGGCCAAAAGCGCCGCCCAACCGCCGGCCAGCAGCAGCCAGGGCCAGGCCGGACCGAGCAGGTGCAGGGCCGACACGGCAAAGGTGGCCAGTTGCAGCACCCCAAAGCCCAGGGCAAAGGCCCAAACCGGTTCGGGGCGCTCGCCGCGGTCCGTGTGCCAGCCCATCAGGGCCAGGCGGCCCCAGCCATAGGCCGCCCCCAGCAACGCCGCCAGCAGCGCCCCCTCTCGGGCCAGACGCGCCACTCCCGACCCACGCAGGGCCGGGACGCCGCTCTCGCTCAGCAGCCAGAGGACCGCCAGGAGCAGAAGCCAGGCCAGGGCGATCAGCCCGATGCGAAAGCGATGCGTTCCCCGTTCAGACATGGCTCCTCCGCGCCTTGAGGACCACGTGGCTGGCGTGCCAGGGGTCGAGCCGGGTCATCACCCGCTCGAGGAGGGGCGGCAGCGGGTAATAGCCCACGGCAACCTTGCGCTCGATGACAAAGCCCTGCCCTTCGAACAGGCGCAGCAACGACCGGTAGGCTGCGACGACGATGTGGCGGTACATGGTCGACTCGCTCTCTACGTCGGCCCAGCCTTGATCGGCCAGCGATTCGCAGGTGTCCTGCCGCAGCCGGCCGACCACCTTGACGTCGGTCTGCGAAAAGTGGGTCAAGTGGGGTCCCGAGAAGGGTTGCAGCCCCAGGAGGAGGGCAAAGAGGTTGTGCCACGAGGCCAAATTGGGCGTGCTGACCACCGCATAGCCGCCCGGCTTGAGCACGCGGTAGACCTCGCCGACAAAGCGCGCCGTCTCCGACAGGTGCTCCAGCACATCGGAGGCCATGACCACGTCCACGCTCTGGGCCGCCAGGGGGATCGGTCGGTTCAGGTCAGCCTGCGCCACCCACAGACCACGGGTCAACGCCTCACCAGCGACCGCCGCGTTCCACTCGATGCCGGCGACGGCCCGAAAGCCCTTGGCGTCGGCCCGCTTGCGGGCGTTGAAGCCGGCGTGGCAGCCGCAGTCGAGCATCAGCGCCTGGTCGTCGGCTTCCAGACAATCCAGCATCGCCCGTTGGTTGCGGTCGGCCACGTAACCGTCCACATGGCGCAGGTACCGCATGAAAAGATCGCTCAATCCCATTCGACAAATCCTGTTCGCCCAGGTATAATAGGCGCCATGACACACACGTTGGATCGGTCTCTCGAAATCCTATTCGTGCCCGGGCGTGAGCCCGATTATATCCGCAACTTGATGTTGAGGCAAGCTCTGGCTCGCCGTCATCAACTCTTTGTCGCCACCGAATCGGTGCGGCCCGCCTCGTGGCGGTACGCTCGCGCGGTGGTCCGGGCCGCCGGGCAGTTGCGCCGCCGCCCCGACCTGGTCCTGGCGGGATTCTATGCCCAACCCCTGATGCCCCTGCTGCGCGCCCTCACCCGACGCCCTCTTTTGCTCGACGCCTACGTGTCGACCTACGACACCCTCTGCTTTGACCGGCGCCGGTTCCGGCCCCACTCCCTGCCCGGCCGCCTGGCCTACGCCCTGGACCTCTGGTCTTGCCGCTGGGCGGACCACGTCCTGTTCGACACCGCGGCCCACCGGGACTATTTTGTCGAGACCTTTGGGCTGTCGCCTTCCAAGACCTCGGTGGTGTATGTGGGCTGCGACGAAGCCCACTTTGTCCCCCGTCTCGCTCCCCGCACCGACGGCCCCCTGGACGTGTTCACCTACACGTCGTTTCTGGACCTCCACGGCGTGGAGCACATCCTCCGGGCGGCCCACCTGCTCGCCGGGCAGGCAGACGTGCGCTTTACCATCGCCGGGTCGGGCCGGCGGCTGGAGGCGATGCGCCAACTCGCCCGCGACCTCGACCTGCCCAACGTCGACCTGCCCGGATGGCTGCCCTTCGATCAGCTCCCCGAGCGGATCGCCCGGGCCGATATCTGTCTGGGCGGGCACTTTTCGGACATTGCCAAGGCAGGCCGGGTGATCGCCACCAAGACCTTTCAGTTTCTGGCGATGGCCAAGCCGGTCATCGTCGGCGACAACCCCGCCAGTCGCGAGGTGATGGTCCACGGTGAGCACGCCTATCTCTGCTCCATGGCCGACCCGGCCTCTCTGGCCGATGCTGTCGTGCGCCTGCGCGACGACGCGGCCCTGCGCCGCCAGCTTTCCGAGGGGGGCCGGGCCCTCTTTTGCGAGCGTTTCACCGTCGAGGCCACGGCCCTGGCCCTGCAAGAAGCGCTGGACCGTATGCTTGGATAGGTGTCGTCCCTGGCGTGTATTCCCCAGGGCAAACGCATTTGGATCAACGGAGATTCGTAAGGTGGGTCTAGCTGATTGTTTCGCACGAAAAGGTCCCTTTTTGGATTGCGCGCCTGGCAAGCCAGGACGCTTGCTTGCGCAGTGATCTTGCGGCAGCAAGCTGCCGCACTCCAAAGCTTGTTTTCTCAATCAGGCATCGTCATTGCATTGATACTGCAAATGCGTTTGTCTTTCGTGTTCCCGGTTCATCACGGCCGTTCCGCCGTGATGTGCAATCCCAGCGCCCAGGGGCAGCGGGCCAGCACCCGCGCCTCGGCATAGGCGCCCCGCTCCACCCCCCGCCGAACGGCGTCATAGACGGTCACCGCGCCCCGATTCTCAATCACCGAGCGGTCATAGTACGCAGCGGGCCTATCGGCACCGGCGGGCCTGTCGGCGCTGCCCATGTGGCCGTTGGCGCGGGCCGCCTGCCGGCGGAAAATGGCCTCCCGGGCGGCAAAGGTCGCCACGTCCAGCGCCTGGCCCAGGAGGTGGTAGCTGTAGTCGGCCTGTACGACCCGGAAACCGGCCGCCCCCACCCAATCGATCACCTCGGCATGCCGAAAGTGCTGGACGTGCCCGGCGTGGCGCGCCGTCCAGCGGTGGACCCAGCGGCCCAGCATCGCGTGGAGGGTCGGCCTCTGACCCTCGCAGGGCACATAGCCGTGGAGCAGGCCCCCGGGCCGCACCACACGGGCGAACTCGGCCAGGGCCACCTCGGGCCGGGAGAGATGTTCCAGCAGGTCGAAAAAGAGCAGGGCGTCAAAGGCTGCGGCGGCATAGGGCAGCGCCAGCGCATTGGCGGCTGCGTACCCAGCGGCTACACGGCCGCCGCCGGCCTCTGTGCTCCGCGCGGCTTCCGAGAGGGCGGCAGCGCTCAGGTCGAATGCCGCGATGCGCGCTCGCGGCAGATGCGCCGCCAGGGGCGCGGTAAAGCGGCCCACGCCACAGCCCGCCTCCAGGATTCGCCCGGCGAGGGTTTCGGGCCGCGCTTCCAGGGCGCGCAGCGCCCGGTCGAGGCGCAGGCCGCCCAGGTTGCGGTCGTCGCGGTCCAGCGCCCAGCCGCGGCCAAACACGATCCGCTGATAATCAAATTCCCCGCTCATAGGAGCGGCCCCCACAGTCCGTCACGCACCCCGCGCAGCAGCGGGCGGATTTGGTCGGACCGACCTTGGGCCAGGTGGCGAACCACGTCGAGCAGCGCCTTGGTCAGCACGTAGCCGGGCAGCAGCGTCCGCCTCGCGCCGGTCAGGTGGAAGCGATAGGCCCGGATTTGATTGCGGGTCTGCCAATAGCGCGTCTCGGACGATACCTTGGCGGCGCTCAACGAGACCTTGTGCCAGATGCGCGCCTGGGGCACGGCGACGATCCGGTAGCCGGCGGCCCGGGCTCGGATGCACAGATCCACGTCCTCGCCGTACATGAAATACTGGGGATCGAAGGCGCCCACCTGTTCGAGGGCCTCGCGGCGCAGCATCATGGCGCATCCGCTCACGAAATCGGCCTCGACGAGGGCGTTGCTCGCCTGCCAGATGTGCACCGGCATCGGCAGCCAGCGGTGCCAGCGGGCCGCCAGGTGCCAGGTGCGTTCCGGCTGGTCAAAATAGAGGATGCGCGGCGATAGGATGACGATGCGGGCGTCGGTCTCGCTCGCGGCGACCAGGAGGTCGAGCAGGTCGGGGGCGACGGTTGTGTCGTTGTTGAGCACCAGGACATAGGCGCAGTCCCGCTCCAGCGCCCACTCGATCCCCTTGTTGGCCCCCGCCGCAAAGCCCAGGTTCTGGCCGTTGGCGATCAGCGCGGTCTGCGGGTGGGCCGCCGCAATGCGTTCGACCGACCCATCGGTGGAGCCATTGTCGACGACGACCGCCTCGAAATTGGGATAGTCCATGGCCCAGACCGAGTCCAGGCAGGCCAGCGTGTCATCGGCCAGGTTCCAATTGACGATGACAATGCCCACCTTGCGCTCGGCGGCGGCGTTCATTCCAGCTCCTCCAGGATCTCGATGAACTGATTCACAGCCCGTTCCCAGGTGAACTCCAGGGCCGTCTCCCGCCCGGCGGCGCCCAGCCTGTGGGCCAGGTCGGGATCGCTCAGCACCCGGTCGATGGCCTCAGCCAGGGCCGGGGGATCCTGGATGGGCGTCAGCAGGCAGTTGACCTCGGGGCGGGCGTATTCGCGCACGCCCCGCGAGTCGGTCATGACCACGGGCAGCCCAAAGGCCATCGCCTCCAGTGGGGGGCGGCCAAAGCCCTCCCACCACGAGGAGGCCACGAACAAATGGCACGAGCGGTACAGATCGAACAGGGTATCCCACGATGGGCGCTCGTACAGGTCGTAGGGAACGGGCGTGTCGAGGGAGCCCGGATCTTTGCTGACGAGGGCCAGGCGCAGATCGGGGTGTCGCCCGTGCACCTGCGCGATGGCGGCCATAAAGTCGTCCCAGCCCTTGCGCGGGCGCCGGTCGCCCATGTACATGACAATCTTGCTCCCGGCGGGGGGCGCCGCGGGCGGGGGCAGCTCGCGGGCAATGGAATAGCCCTGGGGCACCACGGCGGCGCGCACACCCGAGGCGCCCTCGACCTCGTCGGCGCAGGCCTGCGAGACGGTGATCACCCGCTGAAACCAGCGCGGGGCGTTCTTGAGCAGCCATTGTTCCAGGGGTCGTCCCTCGAACATCTCGACATAATCCTGGTGGAACCAGACCAGGCGCCTGCCGCGGCGCAGGAGGTGGTGGGCAAGGAGCGCGGGCGCGACGGCCGGCGTATGGGTGGCGATGAGGACGTCGGAGGGGGGGACCAGCCGCGCCATCTGCCAGGCCAGGCGCGCCTTGGGCACAAGGCCAGTCGCCTGCTCCAGGCTGAGGCGCCCTTGCCGGACGACCGCCTGCGGCGACAGCTTTTCCTGCACCTCCCCGTCGGGGTCCCCCGCCGACGTGACAAAGGTCACCCGGTACCCCCGCTCGATCAGGCCGTTGGCGTGGTGCAGCAACACCAACACGCCGCCCGACAGCCGCATGGAGCTGGTGACAAAGGTGACCGAGCGCTCAGCCGCCACGGCGATCCTCCACCGGCTTGCGTACCTTGACCAGCAGGTGAACACTGTGGCGCACGTCCAGCCGCTCGGCGAGCCGGGCAAGCAACGGGGGCAGGGGATAGTAGCCATAGCCCCGCGCCGATTCGACGACAAACCCCTGGCGGGCCAGGGTGTTGACCAGCGTCCTCTGGGCCAGCACCACCAGGTGGCGGTGGACCGTTTCGGCGCCCTCGGGTCGTTCGGCCTCGCCCTCTTCGGGCATTTCGTAGGCGCGCCGGTGCAGACGGCGCACCAGGTCGACCTCGCCGTCGGTCATATCGGTGACGCTGGGGCCCGAAAAGGGCTGCACTCCCAGACATAGCGCAAAGACGTTGTGCCATGCCGCCAGGTTGGGCGTGGCGAGGAGGGCATAGCCGCCCGGCTGCAGAACGCGGTAGATCTCGCTCACAAACGTGGTGGTGCCGGTCAGGTGTTCGATGACGTCCATAACCGTCACCACGGCAAAGGCGTCGCTGCGCCAGGGCAGGGGCCCGTTCAGGTCGGCCTGGACGCCGCGAATCCCCCGCGCCTGCCAGCCTTCCCGCAGCAGGTCGGGGTCATAGTCGATCCCATAGGTAACGGGCAGGTGGGCCGCAGCCGCCAGTCGGGCAGCATTCTCGCCGGCGTGGCTGCCCAGGTCCAGGTGTCGCCCCTGGCCCTCCGGCTCCATGCTCGCCGCCTCGGCCGCCAGCAGGCGGTCGACCATATCGCGGTAGATAGCGTGGAAATAGCGCACCAGTGCTTGCTGAACGAAATTCACCGGTTCAATCTCCCGTTACTATCACAGGCGGCTTCGCTTCACGATCAGGTCGGCCAGCAATCCAATCGCCCCCACCTGGATGCCCGTCACCAGCAGGGTGAGGGTGATGGCCGGCACGTAGAACCCCTGGTAAAAGATGAAATCGCGGATCATTTTGATGACGCCGACGATCAGGAAAAAGAGGCTGATGGGCAAAAAGACCTTGAGGGGGTTAAAGTAGGTCACCGAGCGCACCACCAGCGAGAGATAGTTGTAGGTGTCGGTAAAGGGGTGGAAAGAGGAGCGCCCTTTGCGCGGATAGTAATCGATGGGGTGCCAGGCCACCGGGTGGCCGTCGCTGAGCATGGCAATCGTGATCGTGCTCACCCAGGAGTGGGTGTTGGGCAGCAGGTTGATGTACCCCAGGGCGATCTCTCGCCGGAAGGCCCGCAGGCCCGAATTCAGGTCGGGGATGCGTGTGGCCGTCAGGTAGGAGGCGAGCTGGCGGATGAACCACTTGGCCGGCGTGCGCAGCCAGCGCATGGTGCCCGCCTCCCGCGTCCGGGCGCCGATCACCATGGCGTTCCCCTGCTGTACCATCTCGATCAGTTGGGGCATCTCATGGTTGGGGTAGGTGCCATCGCCGTCGGTCATCACCACGATATCGCCCCGGGCGGCCTTTACCCCGGTGGTCCGCGCCGCGCCGGTCCCCCGATTGTGGGGGTGTTGGAGCAGGTGCACCCCCTCGAATCCGCGCACGATCTCGGCGCAGCCATCGGTGGACCCATCATCCACGACAATGATCTCGCACTCGAGCCCTGCGGCCTCCATCGTCGCCTGGATCGTGTGCAGATCGTCGGCGATGGCGGCTTCCTCGTTGTACATGGGAATGACAATACTAATCACCCGCTCCTCCTTGTGGGGACAGGACAAAAATCCACACATCATTTTCAGAATAAAGGACCCGATAGTACGGGCTCGATTGCAGAGTGTCCAGATCGAGCAGGGGATCGTCGGGATCGTTGACCTGTCCGGCCTGCGCCCCGACATACACATGGCTGATGCCCTGCTCTTGCAACCAGGCCACCGTCGCTGGATTGCCGAGATCGGCGTCGGCCACGGCGCGGAACAGGTTCCGCACGTTCTGTACATAGTAGGGATCGACCGCCCCTTCGCTGGCGTAGGACAGGGGTGGGATGGTGTTGCCCCGCCCGGTCAAGAGGGGGATCCACCAGCCGCCGTCGCTGCCGGCCACGAATTGATCCGAAAAGGCGAGCAGGCCGTTCACCAGGAACCGGGCATCGACGGGGGTGTTTTCCCGAATCCAGGCCATCGCCGCCTCGTCCTCTGATGTCATGATCTGCGACTCGGGATCGAGTACGGTGGCCTGATCGATCACCCCGGCCGCGCCGACAACGAGAAGCAGGGCCACCGCCACGGCCTGGGCGCCCGGCAAGCGCCGCGTGGCCCATTCGATGCCCTCGCCGCCCAGGTAGCCAATCAGCATGGACGCCGGCATATAGAGGCCCAGAATGACGGTAAAGTTGTCGACCAGCCCGGTGCCGGCGAGCCCGATCCAGTGGGGATTGGCCAGCAAAAAGAGCAGGGCCGTCCAGGCCGTGACGAGGTTCATCGCCCGGCGTTGTCCCAGGGCCAGGCCCGCCCCCAACAGGGCCAGCCCCACCAGCGACCAGGGCATCCACTGGCTGAAATCTCGGTACAGGTAGGCCTGGCTCAAGGTCTGGGCCGTGTTGGGATCGGTCACCACATCGGCCACAATCGTCGGATAGGCGCCGCGGAACATGTTCCACAACCAGGGGGCGACGATCAGCACGCTGATTCCGCCGCTGACGGCCAGACTCAGGGTCAGGCGGCCCAGGTGGGAGCGCGAGCGCACGTGGGCGATGCGCCACAGCAGGTAGGGCAGCAGGAAACAGGGGACAAAAGCGGTCACGCGATAGTGGGTCAACCCCAGCCCCCCCAGGGCTACCCCAGCCAGCAGCCAGGGTCGGAGGTTGGCCTTGGGTTGCTCCAGCGCCTCCAGCAGCAGCCACAGCACCACGGGCAGCGCCGCTTGCGCCGTCAGTTGGGTGTAGCGCCCCCAGTTGACGAAATAGGCCGGCATCGGCATCCACAGAGCCGCGACCAGCACGGCGCCCACGCCCGCCCATCGCCGTCCGCTCAGGCGGACGGTCAGGGGATAGAGGCTCAGGGCCGCCAGTACGTTCAGGTATTGGCCCACCAGAACCACGGTCCGCGGTGTGGCCGCGCCGGTCAGCCATTCGGTAGCCCACTGGAACAGGGCCACGTTGCCATGAAAGCCAAAGTGGTAGGTAAAGGTGCGTAGGGGCGCGTAGGGCGCCCACGACTGGAACAGGCCGCCGTGATCCAGAATGAGCTGGGCGATCATGGTGTGCTGATACGAGTCGCCCCACAGCCCATAGTTGATCCCGCGCACAGGCCACAGGCGCGAAACGACGATCATCGCCGCGATCAGCAGCAGGCTCAGCAGCGGGGCGTCGATCCACCCCAGCCGCTCGCGCCAGGCGGAGGACCCGTGCCCGGCGTGCTGCCAGGCCCGCCGCCAGCCCGGCCCCTGTCGCCAGACGACGATCCCGGCGCAGAGCCCCAGGCCGCCCAGTACGAGGCCAGGCCCGATGGACAACCCCAGCAGGTAGAGGATGAGCAACAGGACGGGCACGAGGGCCAATGTCAGCCCGGCAGCCAGGATCAGCCGCGCTGCGCCGTCGAGCGAGCTGTTGGGTGGCTCGGACGTCCGCGGCAGCAGCAGGCTGAGCAGAGCCCAGCCGGGCAGCAAAAAGACGAATGGGGCAGCCAGGGTAGCAGCGGCTGTGCCCCATGTAATCTCTCCCAATCGGCAAATCCTCCCTGGTGGACCGATGCTTGGCCTGGAATATCCTATCATACCACAACAGCGTGGCATTTACCAAATCGCAAGCGGAAAGGGCAGGGCTCAAGGCGACAGGTTGTAGGGGCGGGTTTCAAACCGGCCCCTACGGCGGGCATGACGGCCGGGGACGGGCGGCGCTCGGGGCGGCGCTGCAACCTTTTGTGGAGTGCGGCACCTTGGTGCCGCAGGCCGCCCCCGGGACGGCGAGCAGGTAAGGGCGCGGCATGCCGCGCCCCTACAAACGGCCCCATCTCGGCGAGCAGCTACGGTGGGCGAGGCATTCCCCTGGGCCCCATGACCGCTCATCGTTTCGTCCACGGGTCAGACTTTTTTGCCAGGGCAGCATCGTTGCCGGAATGCCGTCGCCCCTACAAGGCACATCCGGAAAGGACGTGTAGGGACGACGACCATGACGGTGTAGGCGTCACCCGGTGGCGGCCACCGATAGGCCCTCGTAGATCTCCTCGAGGTGGGTCACATGGGTATCCATGTCGGTGGCCTGGGCCATCTCCTCGCGCAGCCGCGCCAGCAGGTCCGGTTCGTCCAGCAGCCGCTGGAGCACCCGTCGCAGGCCATCCACGTCGCCCGGCGGAAAGTGCAGCCCATCGACGCCGTCGCGCACCTTTTCAGCCAGAGCCCCGTGGCCCGAGGCCACCACCGGCACACCCGCCGCGCGCGCCTCCTGGATGACCACCGGCGAATTTTCGTACCACAGCGAGGGCACCACCACCACGTCGCTATCGGCCAGCACATGGCCCACCTGCTCGTTGGGGATGCGGCCCATCATTTCGGCGCCGGTGGGGGGGAGCAGGTCCTGCACCCGCTGGGCATAGTCGGGAAAGACGGTGGGATCGCCCCACAGGCGCAGGCGGGCGGCGCCCTCGGGCAGACCGGCAAAAGCCTGGGCCAGCACATGGGCTCCTTTCTGCCAGCCTAGCGATCCCAGAAACGTGATGCGCAGCGGGCCTTGTCTAGGCTCCCAGGCGACGCTCTGGATCCGATCGGTGCAAATGCCGCATTCCAGGTACGAGGCACGGTCGGTGGGGAACCCGGCTTCTAAGTAACGGTCGAGTAAAAAGCGTGAGGGTGAGATGAACCAGTGAGCCTGGCGGGCCGCGTCGTAGACGATGCGATCGCGAAACAGGAACAGGGGCGCCAGGGCCGGACGCAGCCAGCGGATCAGCGGCGAGGGAAATCGGGCCGCCGCCGCGCAGCGAACGCAGTTCATGCCCCCGGCCTTGCCCTGACAGATCTGGGCGTCGGGCCAGATCAATTGCGCGTTGGCGCAGAGGAACCAATAGTCGTGCAGCGTCAGAACCACCGGGATGCCTGTCTGGGCGGCCAGGGGCAACAGCCGCGCCGAAAGGGCCATCACGTGCTGTACGTGGATCAGATCGGGGCGGAACAGCCTCACAAATCGGGTGAAACTGGCCTCGATGGAGCGGTTCAGGAAGGTGCCGAAAAACTCGCCCGCCACCGACGCCGCCAGTCCTTTGGGCCTACACGAAACCTGCCGGATCAAGAGGCCGTCTTCCTCCCGATCTTCAAAGGCAAAGGGGACGGCCTGGGGCTCGTCGTGGCGAAAGAACACGGCGACCTGGTGCCGACGGGCCTGCAGCGCCTGAGCCAGATTGTGGGTATAGACCTCCACGCCTCCCAGGGCGTGGGGTGGTAATTTGTGGGATACAAGAAGAA
>CAYVLO010000050.1:0-12313 GCA_964452125.1 uncultured Anaerolineaceae bacterium
AGGCTGGGGTTGGCTCGCTTTTGGTCCATGATCTGATACAAGACCATCGGCAACTGCCGGTACGAATCAATCTCCCGACGGGCCAGATCCAGAAGCATCTTGGCCGAATCCCGCTCGTACACGGCAGGCACGACCAGCGGTTGCCCGCCCAGCGCAGCCAGTCGATTCTGCACTCGCGCCTCCAGTCGCTGCAGGGCCGCCTGCCCCAAAGGCAGATAGGCAAAGAGACCGTCCTGCCAACCGCGGACAAATCCCCCCCGCACGAGCAATTGATGGCTGGACAACTGCGCTTCCGAGGGAGCTTCCCGTAGGGTTTTGCCAAAGAGCTGAGAAAAATGCATCGATCTCCTCCTGTAATCGCGCCTCTTGCGCGACGATGTTGGAATCGTTAGGTGGGTTCAGGTCTATAGGTGGCCCACGCCTCTAGACTATCACCACGGCGGACAATTGTCAAGTGACACCATCACCGGTATGGCAAAGGCAAAGGATCAGCAACGGGCTTGTCAGAGGCGGTTCGTCTAGCGGGGTTACAAAGAGGCGAAACGGTATCCTTGCTCCCGCTCGGTGAGGATATAGCGGGGATGGCGCGGATCCGGTTCCAGCTTGCGCCGCAGGCGATAGATGGCCACGCGCAGGGCCTCGGGGCCTGTATCATCGGCATAGCCCCAGATCTTGGCCACCAGCACAGGGAGCGGCAGAATCTGCCCGGAATTGCGCACCAGGTGATAGAGGATCTTGGTCTCGAGGGCCGAGAGGTTGACTGGGCCCTGAGGGGTATGGGCCACCCCCGCGCCAAAGTCGATGCTCAGATCGTCATCGACCACAATCAGCGGTTCTCGCACGGGGGTCGAACCCGCCGTCCGGCGCATAATGCGGTTGATGCGGGCCGTGAGTTCCTGATAGTCAAAGGGTTTGACGATGTAATCTTCGGCGAATTGGCGAATGCCCTCGATCCGAACCCTGGGCTCTCCCACAGCGGTCAAAAAGATGAGGGGGATATCACCTCGCGCCTTGATCTCGGCAGCCAAGGCAAACCCATCCATGCCGGGCATCAACACGTCGAGAACGGCCAGATCGGGGATGCGGCGCTCCAAAGCACTCAGCGCCTGGCTCCCGCTTTCCGCCGAAATCACCTCATAGCCATCGGCTTCCAGGCGGCGCGTCAACAAGCGCAACAGATCAGTATTGTCGTCCACCAATAAAAGGGTTACATGATCCATACTCAGCATTCCCACCTGCATTATACTTGATCTCGGTGGGGATGGCAACTGCGGGTCAAGAACGGTGGCAAATCGAATCCGGCGACTCGTTTACCAGGCGCCCACAGCATGGCCCAAAGGTGCACTACTCAGGCCAGGTTGGCTGGAAGTGGCCTTGTTGATCCACGATAGGAGACGCTCCGGGTTGAGGGGTTTGGGGAAAAACGCCGTCGCCCCACAATCCATCGCCCTTCGCTGGAGGTTCGGATCGGGGAATGCCGACAGCAAGAGAATTGGGACCTGAGATTGCTCGCGGAGTTGCTGGCAGGCATCCAGGCCGTTGATCAAAGGCAGATAGACATCCATCAATACCAGATCGAACCTTTGCTCGCCAAAGCGAGCCAACGCTTCTTGGCCGTTCGTTGCCCACTCGACCCTATGCCCTTTGGTCCGCAGCAGCGTGGCCAGAATGTTGCACATCAGGATACTTTCGTCGACCAAAAGAATATCTGCCATAATGTCCACCACCCCATGTTGATGATTGTATTCAGAATCACTACGATTTCACTGTATCTTACTCCATTATACAGTGGTTTTATATTTTTACTATCGTCTTTAGGTAGGGAACAAAGTAGTATTTCGGTTACTGCTGGCACTAGGTCTTTTCTACTCCTTTTTTGCACCCATTCGGGCAGGAATCGGGCCCGCGCCCTACCTACCCCCGAGTCCCCTTCTGACTCTATCTTTGCCCGAAATTCCGCCTTGGAGTATAATGTTCTTACCAGGCCGGTCGCTCCAAGGGGAGTGCCAAGGAGGAGCCCATGCCCCAACCCAGCCATCTTGACCCAGGCCCGTATTCGAGCCAGGCAGGCCCTAACGGCGTCCTGCTAATACACGGCTTCACTGGGTCGGTCGCCGAGACCCGCCCGATGGGCGAATATCTCGCAGCTCGAAATCTGACCGTGCGCTGTCCCCTGCTCCCCGGTCACGGCACCTCGCCCCAAGATCTCACCCGGATCGAGTGGCAGGACTGGACTGGGGCGGTCGAGGCCGAGCTTCAGGCCCTTTTGGAGACTTGTGACAGGGCCTTTGTCGGCGGATTGTCGCTGGGAGCGCTCCTCACCCTCTGGCTGGGCGCTCGGCATCCAACCATCGCCGGCCTGATCCCCATGGCGCCGGCCCTCGAGGTCCAGAACCGTATGCTGCCATTGACTGTGGGGTTGCGGCACGTGCTCAAATACAATCCCCTGGGCCCCATGGGCGACGCCGACCTGGGCGATCCGGCGGCCTTGGACCGCATATGGTGTTACGACCAATTGCCCCTGTGGGGAGCGGCCGAGGTTTTTCTGCTCCAGCGGGAGGTGCAACAGGTCCTACCCGACGTTCACCAACCTATCCTCATCTTTCAGGGTCGCCGCGATCAGCAACTCACCGAGCGCGCCGCCCGGAGGGTCTACGACGGGGTTTCCTCTGTAGACAAGACACTGGTCTGGCTGGAGCACTCGGGCCACAACCTGTTGGCCGATGGCGAGCGCGAGGCCGTATGGGCCCAGAGCTACGAATGGATTCAAACTCACTCCAAGGCCGAGGCCGGGCCGGGAGCGGGCGACTGATGGAATCCACAGCAACAACGGCCCGTTTTTGCACTCTCTGTGGCGCAGCGCTGGTCGATAGGATGCTCGACCGCCGTATCCGGCAGGTGTGCCCATCCTGCGGTCAGGTCCATTGGCGCAATGCCAAGCCCACAGCCGGGGCCCTGGTAACTCGCAACGGCAAAGTCCTTCTGGTACGCCGCTCCATTGAGCCATTTCTGGGCTATTGGGACATACCCGGCGGCTTTTGCGAAGCAGATGAGCACCCCACAGCGACCGCCATCCGCGAGATCCGAGAGGAAACCGGACTGGAGATTGAATTGACCGGCCTGCTGGGTCTGTGGCTGGATGAATACGCCGGGCTTTGCACCCTGAACATCTATTATCTGGCCCGTCCCCTGAGCCAGAGGCTGCACACCGACAGCGAGGCCGACGGCGCCGCCTGGTTCGCTCCCAGCGCCCTGCCGCAGCGGATCGCCTTTGCCAATGGTCGCGCGGCCCTCCAGGCGTGGGCCACCGGTTGCCGCACGCCCCTGCACCTTCGCGGCAGCCAAGAGGAGGAGGTATCGTGACAGACCTGACCGTTCTCATCAGCGGAGCGTCGCGCGGGTTGGGCGCGGCATCGGCGCGCATCGCCGGTCAGATGCACGCCCAGGTGGCCTTGATGGCTCGCTCGGAAGCCGATCTGGCGATGGTGGCCGATCAAGTGCGGGCCGAGGGGGGCGAGCCGCTGACCCTTCTGGGCGACGTAACCGACGGGGAGGACTGCCGCCGGGCCATCGACCGCGTGGCGCAGACGTTTGGCCGTCTGGATGCCCTGGTCAACAATGCCGGGGTCCTCGCGCCCATCGCCTCCCTGAGCGACAGCGAACCAGAGACCTGGAAGCAGAACATCGCCGTCAACCTGTATGGGCCGTTCCTGCTGACCCAGGCCGCCTTGGGCCTTTTGCGCGAATCGGAAGGGCGCATTGTCAACGTATCCAGCGGCGCCGCCGTCGAAGCGGTGGCGGGTTGGTCGGCCTATTGCGCGGCCAAAGCCGCCATCAATCACCTGACCCGGGTACTGGCCGTGGAAGAGCCCGGCGTGACCACCATAGCCTTCCGACCCGGCGTGGTCGACACGTCCATGCAGGCTCAAATCCGAGCCGAGGGAGCAGCAGGGATGGCCGAGGAGAGCTTGGCCTACTATGTGCGTTCCTACGAAGATGGGGAACTGTTGCCGCCCGAAGTGCCGGCCTGTGCCCTCATGGCCCTGGCCTTTCACGCGCCTTCCGAATGGAGCGGCGCCTTTCTTGCCTGGAACCACCCAGACGTTCAGGCCCTGGTGAGAACCTATGCCTGCCCGCCGGGTGCATAAACACCCTCAAGGAGAAACCGATCATGCTGACACGCGCGCAGAACCTCCGTGAACAACTGGTCCAGTGGAGACGAGACTTCCACATGCACCCCGAACTGGGATTTGAGGAAACCCGTACGGCCGGCCTCGTCGCCGAGGTGCTCCAATCTTTGGGCTACCGGGTCCGGACCGGCGTGGGGCGCACCGGCGTGGTGGCCGAACGGGGCAGCGGGCACCCCATTGTGGTCATCCGCGCCGACATGGACGCCCTGCCCATCCAGGAAGAGAACGACATGCCCTACGCCTCCCAAGTTCCGGGCGTGATGCACGCCTGCGGACACGACGCCCACACGGCCATTGCCATGGGTGTGGCCACGGTGCTGGCCCAAGAAACGTTCGCTGGCACCCTGCGCCTGGTCTTTCAGCCTGCCGAAGAGGTGGCCGACGCCGAAGGGCTCAGCGGCGCATCGCGCATGATCGAAGACGGGGCCCTGGAAGGCATGGACGCCGCCCTGGCGCTGCACGTCCACTCGAACCTGGCCGCCGGCGACGTGTCGATGGAGGCCGGTCCGGCCTCGGCCGGGGTGGATACCTTGTATGCCACCATCATCGGCCGGGGAGGCCACGGCGCCCAGCCCCATCAGACGGTAGACCCCATTTTCCTGGCAGCCCACGTGGTCCTGGCCCTGCACGGCATCTCGTCGCGGCGGGTCGATCCCTTTGAGCCCTCGGTCATTACCGTGGGCTCGATCCATGGCGGCGAAGTCTCTAACGTGATTCCCGATCGGGTCCAGATCGAAGCCACCATCCGCTACCGCGAGCCAGAAGTGCAAAAGCTCTTACACGCCGAGATCGAGCGGGCGCTCGAGTTGGCCAGGACGTTGGGCGGGGATTATGAACACCGATTTGAAATCGGCTACCCACCCATGCACAACCATCCAAAAGTCAGCGCTCTGCTGACCCAGGTAGCCACTGACCTGTTGGGGAAGGAGCACCTCAAACCCGGGTTGCCCACCATGGGGGCCGAGGATTTTGCCTACTTTACGGCCCAGGCGCCGGGCGCGATGTTTTCTCTGGGCTGCGGCATCGAGGGCGATCCCCGCGTGGCCCACAACCCTCTGTTCGACATGAATGAGGACTGCCTGCCGGTGGGCGCCGCCATCCTGGCCGAGGCGGCCCTGCGGTTGTTGAAAAACAATCCAGCGTAACGTAGGTAGATCGCCGAAAAACTTGAACTCAATGGAAAGGAAAAAACCCATGTCATTCTCAGAACTGATTCAGAAGCGGTACAGCGTCCGAGCCTACAAGCCCGATCCGGTGGAAGAGGAAAAGCTCCAACAGGTCCTGGAGGCCGCCCGCCTGGCCCCCACCGCCGTCAACCGCCAGCCCTTTCGGCTATTGGTCATCCGCACGGCAAAGCACAAGGAGGATCTCAAGCAGATCTATTCCCGGGAATGGTTCACCGACGCCCCCGTGGTGATCGCCATCTGCACCGTAGAGAGCGAAGGGTGGGCGCGCCGGGACGGCAAAACGTACGTGGACGTGGATGCGACCATCGCCCTGGATCACCTGATACTGGCTGCCACAGAGCTGGGGTTGGGCACCTGCTGGATCGGCGCCTTTGATCCCGAGGCCGCCCGCAAAGTGCTGGCCCTGCCCGAGGGCGTAGAGCCCTTGCTGTTTACGCCTCTGGGCTATCCTGCCGACGAGCCCCGGATCAAAAAGCGCAAGGACCTTTCGGACCTTGTGCAGTACCTCGACTAACCAGGATGGTCTTTCCGGCGCGCCGGGCAGCCCGTCATCCCGCGCCCGGCGCGCCGAGATGAGCTGCTTCTTCATCCAGCAGCCAGACGACCTCCCCCGCCGTCGGTTGGACTTTCTTGGCAGGCAACTGCTCCCCCGGCCCCTGCAACACCGCCCGCACAATCTCGGCCTTGGCCTTGCCGGTGACCAGGAACAGGACCTGGCGGCCGGCGTTCAAGATCGGCAACGTCAGCGTCACCCGGTGGGCCGGCCGGCCCTCATACTCCGCCGCCACCGCGAGCACCCAGCGCTCCCTTTCCTCGAGGGTAGTCGAGCCGGGGAACAGGGAGGCCGTGTGCCCGTCGGCGCCCAAGCCAAGAAGGATCAGATCGAACCTGAGCATCCCTCCCCCTGAGAACCGCCGCAACGTTTCCTCATATTGACGCGCCGCCTGTTCCGGCTCCCACTCGCCCGGCACTCGATGGACCTGGGCAGAGGGGATGGGCACATGGGCGATCCACGCCTGGTGGGCCAGCCAGTAGTTGCTGCCTGGATCGTCGGGGGGCACGCATCGCTCGTCGCCCCAAAAGAGATGGACCCGATCCCAGGCCATGCCCGAGCGGTAGGGTTCCTGGCTCAACCTCTCGAACAGCAGGCGGGGGGTCGAGCCGCCGGACAGCGCCATCGTGAACCGTCCACGAGAGGCAATGGCCTTTTGGGCGATCTCGGCCAATCGCCGGGCGGCCTCATCGGCCACCGCATCGGAATCGGGCAGCACCACGATCTCTCGCAGCATTCGGCGGGTTCCTCCTCTGTCCTCTCAGCCCATTAAGGGAAGCATCTTGGGGCCACAGGAGCCGCAATCGCGCAGCCACACCCGGCCCCCCTGCGACAAAAGCTCGTGGGCCTCGGCCGGGCCCCAACTTCCCCGCTCGTATCCCACCAGGGGGACGGCATCGGGTTGCTCCCAGGCCGAAAGGATCGGATCGATGATCCCCCAGGCCAGCTCGATCTCGTCGGCCCGGGCAAACAGCGAGGCGTCGCCCTGGAGGGCGTCCAGCAAAAGCCGTTCGTAGGCCTCGGGCAAGTCCATGGTCAGGTCTTCAGCATAGTGGAAATCCATGTCGACAGAGCGGGTTTGCATGCCCGCCCCCGGCAGCTTGACCTCAAAATGCAGGTGAATGCCCTCATCCGGCTGCAAACAGAGGGAGAGGATATTGGGCGAGATGGGATGCTCCTCCGATGGGCGGAACAACTGATGGGGCACGTGCTTGAACTGGATGGCCACTTCGGTGGTCTTGGTCGCCAGGGCCTTGCCCGAGCGCAGATAAAAGGGCACACCCTGCCAGCGCCAGTTGTCCACAAAAAGCTCCAAGGCCGCAAAGGTCGGTGTGTTCGAGTGGGCCGCCACCCCCTTTTCATCGAGATAGCCCTGATACTGGGCGCGCACCGCACCCTCTCCGGCGCGGACGGCCCGCAGGACCTTGACCTTTTCATCGCGCAGAGATGTAGCGTCAAACCGCGCCGGGGGCTCCATGGCGGTCAGGGTCAGGAGTTGCAGCAGGTGGTTCTGGAACATATCGCGCAACACCCCGGCGCCGTCATAGTAGCCGCCCCGGCGCCCCACATCCACGCTTTCGGCCACGGTGATCTGCACGTGATCGACATAGTTGCGGTTCCACAAGGGCTCGAAAATGGCATTGGAGAACCGAAAGGTCAGGATGTTCTGCACCGTCTCTTTGCCCAGATAGTGATCGATCCGATAGACCTGGGGTTCGGAGAACACGGCGTGGATCTGTTCGTTAAGCCGGTGGGCGCTGTCCCGATCGCGGCCAAAGGGCTTTTCGACGATGATGCGCGTCCAGCCACGGCTCTCGTTCAGGCCGGCCTGACCCAAGTGGCTCACGATCCCGGGCACCAACGTGGGCGGGGTGGCCAGGTAAAACAGCCGGTTCCCCCCCGTTTTCCCCTCGGCATCCCGCTCGGCCAGGCGGTCGGCCAAACGTCGGTAGGTTTGCGGGTCGTCATAGTCGCCCGCCAGATAGGAAAACCGGTCCTCAAAGTCAGGCCATAGCGCGCAGATGCCCGGTTTGAGGCGCGCATACTCTTGGATCCCCTCAAAAAGGCCATCGCGGAACTGCTGATCGGACCAATCGCTGCGCGCCACGCCGATCACCTTACAGCCGGCAGGCAATCGTCCATCGCACGACAGGCTGTGCAGGGCGGGCACCAACTTGCGGCGCGTCAGGTCGCCCGACGCGCCCAAGATGACAATGCTGGCCGGTTCTGGTTTCTGTGATTGAAAAGCCATCTGGGCCTGTTGGTTCCTTTCCCTATGCCCCCTGCAACTGGGCCTTCTTTTTCTCGATGCTGGACAAAAGCCCTCGGAAGGCGGTGGCGAACGCCTCCACCCCGGCTACCTGAAGCTCCTCGGTGATGGCGTCCAGATCGATCCCCAACTGGGCCAAACGGGACAGTTGCTCTTGTGCCCGGTCCAGGTCCTGCTCCAGCGACGCCGACACGCGGCCATGCTCCACAAACGCGTCCAGCGTCGCCGGAGGCACGGTGTTGACCGTATGGGGACCGATGAGGGTATCGACGTACAGCGTATCGGAATAGCTTGGGTTCTTGGTGCCGGTGCTGGCCCACAGGGGACGCTGCACGCGCGCGCCCTGGGCAGCCAGCCGCTCCCACCGCTCGCCGCTGAAAATCTCTTTGAAGCGGGCAAAGGTGAGTTTGGCGTTGGCGATGGCGATCTGACCTTGCAAGTCGTGCACGCCCAATGTCTCCAACTGGCGATCGACAGCCGTGTCGACGCGGCTGACAAAGAAAGAGGCCACAGAGGCCACTTTGGACAGGTCGCCTCCCGCCGCCGAAAGCTTTTCCAGGCCCGCCAGATAGGCGCCAGCCACTGCTTCATAATGATCGAGGGAGAACATCAGCGTCGCGTTGACATTGATCCCCTCACCGATCAGCGTCTCAATGGCCGGAAAGCCCGCCGGGGTGGCTGGTACCTTGATCATCACATTGGGCCGGCCCAGCTCGGCAAACAACCGCCGGGCCTCGGCGATGGTGCCCTCGGTCTCGTCGGCCAGGGTGGGGTCGACCTCCAGGCTCACGTAGCCATCGAGCCCCTCCGTCCGCTCGTACACTGGGCGCAGGACGTCGGCCGCCCGGCCAATGTCCTCCATCACCAGGGCCTCATACATCTCTATCGTCGAGCGTTGGGCGGCGATCAACTCACCGAGGGCCGGGTCGTACTCGGCCGACCCGGCGATCGCCTTTTCAAAAATGGAGGGATTGGAGGTGACCCCCACCACCCCGCTTTCCACCAGCGCCTTTAAGCCGCCAGAATCCAGCAGGCCGCGGCTGATGTTGTCAAACCAGATGGATTGCCCATAGCGGGCCAATTCTCGTAGTTTGGTCATTGCGTTTCTCCTTGAGTCGTTTTCAACAGGTTTCGAACAGGGCTCGTGCGGCGTCAGGATGGATCTCGGATCAAAACCGCCCGGGCCGGTGCGCCGTCACTCCCCACGATGGGGAGAGGAAGGCAGATCAATCGATAGATTCCCGGCTCGATGCCATCCAGGTTGAGACCCTCGACGGCGATTACGCCGGCTTCCAACAAGATCCGGTGGGTGGGCGCGTCGTCGCCAAAGGGCGCCACCGACAGGCCATCGACGCCCACCAGCCGGACCCCCCGCTCGACAAGCCAGCGGGCGCCGTCGGACAGGATGGCCACAAAGCCGGGATCGAACTCCCAGGCGCCCCTGGCCCATCGCTCCGAATTTCGCGTCCGAAAGAGCAGGCGCCGGGTACCCGCCGGAATCGAAAGCCGTTCCAACACCTCGGCCGTGAGGGCCTCACAATCTCGGACGTCGACCACCCGCGCAGGACCGATCAAAAGGTCCAGATCGAGCTGGTCGATGCCGGCGCCGCCGGGCACAAAGTGGACCGGCGCATCGACATGGGTGCCCGCGTGGGCGCTCATGGCCAGCCGCGTCAGCGTGTAGGGATCGCCCCGATCCAGGTGCGCATCCTGGGTCAGAGTCACGCGGGGATCCCCGGGCCAAACGGTCAAACGCTCCGAGATGGGCAGAGAGATGTCATAGATCGTCACCGGATCGCCCCCCACCGGTTACCGCCCCAACCCATAGCAAGCCGCTCCATGCAGGGCGGTTTTGCTCTTGAGGATCACATACACCGGGATGTGGGCCAGCGTATCGGCAAAGCGCCCCTTGTCCACAAAGGCCGCCATAAAGGTGCCATCGCGCAATTTGGGCAGGATGCGGGGGGGGATGCCGCCCCCCACATAGATCCCACCCAGAGCCAGAACCTTTAGCGCCAGGTTTCCGGCTTCGGCGCCCAACACAGACACAAAGGTGTGCAGGGTCGCCTCGCAGAGTTCGCATTCCCCAACCAGGGCCTTTTGCACAATGAGGGGCGTCGGATCGTCCACCTGGCGCAGGGCTTGCTTCATGTCGAGGCTCTCTGGGGCATAGCCCGTGTCCCTGAAAAAGGCATAGATGTTGGGCAGGCCCAGGCCCGAGCAGATGCGCTCGTAACTCACGTGGCCGAACCGGGCCATCAGGTACTCTAGCAGGCGCACTTCCAGGGGGCTGCGGGGGCCAAAGTCGGTGTGCCCGCCCTCGGACGAGGCCACGCAATACCGTCCATCCTGGAAAAAGAGGACGGCCTCGCCCAAACCGGTGCCAGGAGCCACAATCGCCTTGGTCCCCTGCTGAGGCGGCGCGTCGTTGAGGGGATGCAGATCGTCGTCGGTCAGGTTGGGGATCCCATAGGCTGTGGCCTCCAGGTCGTTGAGCAGCTTGACCTCCTGAAAGCCCAGGGCTTTCTGCAGGGCTTGCTCGCTGACCTTCCAGGGCAGGTTTGTGACGTTGGCCATGCCGTGGGCGACCGGGCCCGGAACCCCCAGAACCGCCCGCTGGGCAGAGGCGCCGCTGCTGGCCAGAAAGTGGGAAACGACGGCCTCCAGGCTGGGGTACTGGGCGCTCTTGAAATTCCCTTCAGTGACCAGCTCCCCCGTCTCCTGGGAGAAAATGGCCAGGTTGGTCTTGGTCGCTCCAATGTCGCCGGCAAGCAACATGTCAGACGCTCCTTTTCTTGCTGGGTCGGACCCCCACGGATTCCTCGCCCATCACAATATCATCCGTCCGCTCATTTGTCAACTTTTGCACGCAATTGACAGCCTGAAGGCATGGTGCTATAGACATTGAGAAAATGATCTGGACACATCTTGATAAAACAGGGGAAATGCGGTATCCTGTCCGGTGGAGCGGTTACTCTGCCAACAGACAGGAGGCATTTCCCCATGTACGCCAGTATACGCTTTACACCGGAAACAGTCAAGATGCTGATGGGTCGATTGCAGCACGCCTATCGCGTCGGCGACTTGCGCCTGGTGCGGCGCGTTTCGGCCTTGCTGAGTGTGGCCAACAAGACGGCGACGGTGGCGGACGTGGCTGAGCTCTACTCGGTTGCGAAGCAGACCATCTACAATTGGTTGAGCGCCTTGATGTGCCTTGGAGAAGCCAGCTTGGTCTATCGACAGTCGTCTGGTCGCAAGCCGCGTTTGACCAAGACCCAAAAGCAACAGCTGAGCGAACTGGTCCAGGCTGGCCCGCAAGCGGCCGGTTTCACGACGGCTTGCTGGACGTCGCTGTTGATTCAGCAACTCATTCAGCGCGAGTTTGGCGTGCTGTACGACCGCTACTATGTCTGCCAACTGCTGCGCAACCTGGGCTTCTCGGTTCAAAAGGCCCGATTTGTGTCGGACCACCTGGACGAGGCGGCCCGGCAACGCTGGTGGGAGGAAACCTGGCCGCAGATCAAGCGTCTGACGGAGGAGAAGCAGGCGCTTCTCCTGTTTGGCGACGAGGTCAGCTTTGCGCAATGGGGTTCTTTGGGCTATACCTGGGCACTGAAGGGGGAAACGCCCGTGGTCAAGACCGCCGGCAAGCGCAAAGGGTACAAGATGTGGGGCCTGATTGAGCTTTTCTCGGGACGCTTTTTCTATCGAGGTCAAAACGAGCGCTTTGACTCGGAAGGCTATCAAGCGTTTCTGGCTCAAGTGCTGGCTCAAACGACAGAACATCTGAGCGTCATTCAAGATGGAGCCAAGTATCACACCAGCCAATCGACTCGCGCCTTTTTTGAAGAGCACCAAGAGCAGTTGACGGTTTTCCAGCTGCCTTCCTACTCGCCGGACTACAACCCGATCGAATTCTTGTGGAAGAAGATGAAGCGGCGGGCGACACACAACCAATACTTCCCCGAGTACGCTGACCTGGTGAGCGCGGTCGATGACGCTCTGACTCACTTTGCCAGCGACGCGGCGGAGATCACGAGCCTCATGGGGCTCTATGTCAGTGCACAGGCCGAACTGGCCACGGTTGCATGATGTCAAATTCATTTTCTCAAGA